>DXCG01000183.1 GCA_019116145.1 Candidatus Phocaeicola gallistercoris | reverse complement strand
GGAAAAGAGTTATACACAATAATTAAATACTATTACTATACTAACTTTAATAATTATTATTATGGCTAAATTAAAATCATTGGACTTTTGGTATGGGCTGTTGCTCATGGTATTGACAATCTCGTTTGTAGGTTGTGTAGACGACAATGACGATACAGAGGCTCCTTTCTTGGAAGTTTCTCCTCTGACGTTGAACTTTACGGGTGAAGGAACTCCAGCCGGAGATAGTCAGAATGTTTTTCACATTTCGACAAATCGTCCTTGGACGGCAACGGTTCGAGATGCTAAAGATTGGGTCACCTTGTCGCAGACCTCCGGTGAAGGCTCTGCTGATGTTACGGTGAGTGTCCCTGCAGGTGTAGCCGATGAAGCGAAAGTGGACGTTGAAATTTCAAACAATTCGGGTGTGTTGATGCGTCAGACTGTTACAATCGTCCGTGGCCAGCAAGTAGAAGCTGCTTTAATTTACAAGGAAACTTTTGGCGATGCCAATGTGGAAGATAAACCTTTCCCCGATCAGTATGAAGGATGGAATACAACCGGTGATGGGGCTGCTAATGTAACTTATACAGGAAACAATGTTTCTATTCGTAGCACTGGTTTGGCTAATACTGATGCATACGATGGTGCTTCCGGACCAAATGTGGCTTTCTTTGGGAAAAATCCAAGCGCATTGGTTGTTAATAAAATTGCATTGAAAGCAGAACAAACAAGTTTGCGTTTGACATTTGGCGCAAGCCGTTCTTCAAGATCGGAAGAAACCGGTGACTATGACAATACTTTTAAGACCGAAACCTTTGTTGTTGAACTGAGTGCAGACGGCAATGCATGGACACCATTGGCTTATGAAGTAAATAATGGTGACCAAGATTATCCATATTGGGTGTTTGCAACTGCTAATTTTACATTGGCAAAGGCTGTTTCTGAACTGTATATCCGCTTTACTGCAAACGAAGGTTCTGTATATCGTTTAGATGATATAACTTTAGAAACCGGCAATGGAGGACAGGAAATTTCTTTGGATGGAGGAACTGTTGGTCCGGAACCGGGAGATGCTGTTGCTATTACTATTCCCGAACTGATTGCTATGATGTCAGATGGCGGTACGGTTATCGATAATGAATCAGACCGTTATTTTGAGGCTGTTGTACAGGCAGATGTAGCAGCTGGAAACTGGACAAATAATCAATTGCAGGTAGCTGTAGAAGGTGCAACGGAGGCAGGGCAAGGTCTTACTTTATATGGCAGTCAAGTAAATCCTTCCGATTTGGGATTGGAAAAAGGTGACAAAGTGCGTGTTACCTTATATAAAGGTTTGGCAAGAGCCGAGTTGTATGATGGGTTGTATGAAGTTACCGGTGATAAAGATGTAAATTGGGTAAAAGTAGAGAAGATAGGAACTGCTTCTATTACACCGGTTGTTATTACTCCAGATCGGTTGATCGATTATCAGGCAATGACGGTAACGGTAGAAAATGCTTCATCGAATACTGCTGGAGAATGTGCTGCTACTCATACCTTTACGGCAAATGGTCAGGACTTTACCGTGTATTGCAAAGGTGGTTCTGTATTCGATGGAAAGAATTATGGAGTGGCAACAGGTAATGTCACAGGTATTGTGACATTGTATCGTGGAACTCCACAAGTAGCACCTCGTAATTTGGATGATGTTGCTGCATTTATTTCTGGAGAAGTCGATCCGGAACCAGACCCGAAACCGGGAGAAGGTGGTGAATATGCTTCTATCTCTCCTTTCCTTTTTGAAAATGGAGAAGATGGAGGTAGTGCTTATGGACAAGAAGCCGTAATTGATGGTGAAACGTATAGTGTGTTGAAATTAGGAACTAGTTCGAAAAGTGGAACATTTACCAGTGGTGAATTGGGCGTAACAGGCGATAAGAAATTATCTTTCTATGCTGTGGCATGGAAAGGTAAAAAAGCTACATTGTATTTGCGTGTCAATAACGGCGGTGAGGCAAAAACAAGCGGTATTGAGTTGAATGCAAATGATGGAGCAACTGGAAATCCTGAGCCTGCTTACACATTGACATTGTCGGCTTCCGATTATTATACGGTCGATTTGACTGGTTTGACAGAAAGTTCAACGGTTACAATTTCGACAAGTGAAAATTTCGATAGCGCAAAGAGTAGTGCACCACGTGCAATCCTTTGTGGATTCCAGTTACAATAATATTTTAGTTTAAGCAAGAAGTTTGGCAAGTATGGTAGGCTTGTCAAACTTCTTTGTGAAAAGAGATGAAATCTTTTTAAAAAGTTTAGGGTGGAAATACAACAAAGAATAACATATAAAGTCTTTATGATATTCGTTATTGTCGGTCTGTTGGCTGCATGCGAAAAAGAAGACGAAGTGGCTGGCATTGCAACAAAAGCCTTTTGGAAGGGGAACTCTATGGTGAAACCAGAACAAGGAGTGGCGACTATTTTGATGGAAGGAGCTGTAAATACATCGTGGACTGCCGATATCGTAAAAGGTAACGATTGGTGTTCGTTTGCGTATCAAACAGCATTGGAACAAAGAAGTGGAAGTATAAAAGCCGGAACAAATGCTCTTTATGTATATTATTCAGACAATACATCTGCAGGACAGCGTGAGGCTGAATTTCAACTTCGTTTTGGAGATGGGATATTGGTAAATCTTCAGCTTATTCAGCAGACAGAAGGAGAAGTTGTTTTGCCTGATTTTGGAGGAGGATGGGCTGAAGTCCCTGTAATGAAAGCGAATGCAGATTATGAATATGTAGTACATTATACAAATGTGAACGGGAAAGAAGTACGGAATTATTCGTTATGTTATGACAAAACCCGAAAATGTGCTTTATGGGTGGCGTATCCGTTACATAGATGTTATATTGGAAGTGTCAGCCGTACTGATGCTTGGCAATATGATCCGTTTATAGAAGAACAATGGCAGCCTAATTTGTTTAAAAGTTATCGTGGATCATACGATAGAGGACATCAGTTGCCCTCTGGAGATCGGACTGCAACACGCGACATGAACGAACAGACTTTTTATTTTTCAAATATGACGCCGCAAATGGCCGATTTAAATCAGAAGATGTGGATGAATTTGGAAAATAAGGTACGTAGTTATAATTGTAGTGATACATTGTATGTGGTGACAGGTGCTGTTTTTGATGAAAATTGTAGTTATACATTTGATAGTGAGGGGGAAAGAGTTCCTATACCTACGGCTTATTATAAAGTATTATTGCGAACCAAAAATGGTCAGACGGGAAAATGGGTTAAGCAATGTGATGTGAATGAATTGAAATCAATAGGTTTTTGGGTAGAACATAAAGATATTTATGGTGATCAGCCTACAAAGGCTATTTGCACTACGGTTTCGGATATTGAAAAGAAAACAGGCTTTACTTTTTTCCCGGGTATATCTAATGATATAAAAGAAGATGATAATACGATAGAGTGGAATTTTTAACAAGATGTATATTATGAAAAGAATTGTTATGCTTGGATTTGTGCTTATAACTTTATATATTACAGGTTATGCACAAAAGCCTTTCAAGGTTGTATTTTATAATATTGAAAATTTCTTTGACTTGGTTGATGACCCCGATGTACAAGATGAAGAATTTACTCCTAATGGTCCTAAAAAATGGACTCAAGAAAAATATGATAAGAAATTACATAATATAGAACGTGTCTTGTTCGATATAGCAGCGATTAATAAAGATTATCCTGTGGTAATCGGTGTTTCAGAAGTTGAAAATCGTAATGTATTGGAAGATATTGTAGCAACAAAAAAGTTACTTCCTGCTAATTATCGGATTGTTCATTACGATTCTCCGGAAGCTCGTGGTGTAGATGTTGCTTTTATGTATCGTCCGGATGTCTTAAAACTGGAAGGATCGAAGGCTATTCGTACTATTGTTCCTTCTTTACCAGACTTTAAAACACGTGATATATTGACGATGTGGGGGAAAATAGATAATGAAGATTTCTTTTTTATGGTGGCTCATTGGCCTTCTCGTGTGGGAGGGAAATCGGAATCGGAGTTTAAACGAATCGCAGTAGGGCATCAGATGCGTACAATTGCTGATTCTGTCCGCAGAGAAAATCCTTCCGTAAAAGTGATAATGATGGGCGACTTGAATGATGATCCCACAGATACTAGTATCAGTGGAGATGAAGGATTAGGAGCTAAATTACGTGTGAAAGATGTACAAAAGGGCGATTATTATGCTCCTTATGCTGCTTTATTAAAGGCTGGATATGGAACATTGGCTTATGGAGATGCTTGGAATATCTTTGATAATATTATTGTAAGTGACAACTTGTTGCAAGCAGATAAAGGTTCCTATCATTTGCAAAAAGCATCAGGATCGAAATACTATGGTAATATATTCAAGCGTCATTATATGGTGCAGAAGGAAGGTTCTTTTAAAGGATATCCTTTAAGGACTTTTGTGGGAAATAATTTTCAAGGAGGATTTAGCGATCACTTCCCTGTATATGTGTATATTGGAAAATAAAAATTATAGTTATGAAATTTAAAGCATTATTACTTTTAATCGTGTCCTTTTTATCGCTGACAGTTGTTGCCCAGCATGCAGGTGGAATTGAGGGTACAATAGTATCACGTACAACCCGTATGACTATTGATAATGTGAAAGTAACATTACTGGGGAGTGATATTACTACAGTCTCGGATGAAAAAGGAAAGTTTTATATTCATAATTTGGCTTCGGGTGAATATACTTTACATTTTGAAACAGCCGAATATGAAGATATGGATTTACCTGTTCGTGTGGAACAGTCTATACGAGAGATTCGCGTCGTGATGATTCCAGCTAATCGGGTTCCAATGATTGATGATGCAGTTTTTGCAGAGTTCGATATGGAAATAATGGAAGATGCCCAGTCGCTTCCTTCTTCGTTGTCTGCCTCCAAAGATGTATTTAATAATATTGCTTCTTATCAGTTCAGTGAAATGCGTTTTAATGTACGTGGGTATGATTCTCAGTTTTCGGATGTATATATGAATGGCATTCAGTTGAATGATGCAATGACAGGTTATACTCCCTGGTCTTTGTGGAGTGGATTGAACGATGCAACACGCAATCAAGAGGTAACAACAGGAATAGAAATGGGTGATATGGGAATTGGTGGTATCGCTGGTGTTACCAATATCAATACGCGTCCTTCCCAAATGAGAAAGGGTTGGCGTATGAGTCTGGTTAATAGTAATTCGATGTATCGTTTTCGTGGTATGTTGACTTATTCTTCGGGGGTGCAAGATAATGGATGGTCGTATGCTTTCTCTCTTTCAACACGTCAAGGAAATAACGCATATATTAATGGAGTTTATTACAACGCTTATGGCTATTTTGCAACAGTAGAAAAACAATTTAATCCGCAACATCGGTTAGGACTTACCGTTTTGGGTGCTCCGACGGAACGTGGTGCGCAAATGGCTGCGACACAAGAAGCATACGATTTGGTTGGCAATAATTATTATAACCCGAATTGGGGATGGCAAGATGGAAAACGTCGCAATGCTCGTGTTCGCGACTATCATGAGCCGTTGGCTATGTTGAATTATACTTTTGATATAACCGATCGTTCTCAACTGAATATTGCTACTTCATTACGTTTTGGTAAAAACGGTTACTCTGCTTTGACATGGTATGGCGGACCCGATCCACGTCCGGATTATTATCGTTATCTTCCAAGTTTTTATGATAATACAACAACCGGAGCATGGCTTGAGGAAGCATGGCTTGCAAATACGAACAATATCCGTCATATAAATTGGGATGATTTATATATGATAAATCGCAATCAACCCGAAAATCTGAATTATGGTATGGGACATCGTTCTATAAATATGATTGAAGAACGACACACTGATCAGTTGGACTGGAACTTCTATACGCAATTCTCGCATATTTTTAAAGATAATTCAAAGATTAGTGGTGGAGTAAATTTCAGACGTAATAGAACGGAGTATTATAGTCAGGTTAAAGATTTGTTGGGTGGTGATTATTGGGTCGATATTGATAAGTTTGCAGAGCGTGATTTTGGTTCTACAATTATCCCTTATCAAAATAATATGGATTACTACGAGCGTTATGGAAAAGCTCCTATAGCACGCGAAGGGGATAAATATAGTTACGATTACTACGGAAATAATATTCAGGCACGTGCGTGGGCTCATTACAATTTTTCTGTCGATAATTTGGAGATTGGTTTGGGAGGAGAGCTCGGACATTCTACCTTATGGCGTCATGGTATTTGGAGAAAAGGTTTGTTTTTGAATAATTCTCAAGGCGATTCAGAGAAACAAAATTATCTTACTTATAAGGCAAAGGCTAATTTCCGTTATACAATATCTGCAGCACATACTTTGGAAGCCAACGTGGTTTATATGCAAGATGCTCCTGCTTTTCAGTATGCTTTTGTTTCTCCGCGTACTCGTAATAGTGAGACACCGGGCGTTTCTGCAGAAAAGATTTTTGGGGTAGATGCTTCGTATAATTTACGGATGGGGGATTTGAGAGTACGTTTGTCTGGATATTATACAACATTCAACGATCAGACAAAAGTTATTTCTTATTATGACGATGTAGAGTCTACATATTCGAATTTTGCGATGAGCGGAATTGACAAACAGCATTTTGGCTTGGAGGTTGCTGCATCTATTCCTTTATATGAAGGGTTGGCTTTGAAAGGAGCACTGAGCTGGGGACAATATACGTATACCAATAATCCGAATTATATACAGATTCAAGATAACAGCGGTCAGATTAAGAACCAAGGAAAAGTATATTGGAAGGGTAAACGTGTGGAAAGTACTCCGCAGACAGCTGCAAATATAGGTCTTTCCTACCGTAGCTCGAATAACATTTTCGCCTCTGTCGATTTAAATTATTATAATAACATGTATTTGTCGATGAGCCCGTTATATCGTACCGATGCCGTACTTACTTCGGGTATGAGCCAGCAAGATATTTTAGACATGCGTAGTCAGGAAAAGTTTGACGCGGCTTATGTGTTGAATGCAAGTATAGGGAAGAATTGGTATATTAAACGTATTTATACATTAGGATTTAGTTTAAGTGTTGATAACTTATTGAACAATCAAGGTATTAAGACGGGAGGATTTGAGCAGGTTCGTTTGTTGAAAAATAAAGAAGAAAGTACATTGACTTATCAGCCTTTCGATTCTAAATATTTCTATATGTATGGGACAAATTATTATTTGAATGTATATTTCCGTTTTTAATGTCTTTCTTTTAAAATATGAAAATTATGATGCATAGATTGATACAAATAATGATGGCTTTGTTACTGTGTGTAGGATTTACAGGCTGTTATGATGATTTTGATGATCCTGCTCCGGCAAAAGTGTGGAATGATGGAGATTTTGCTGGAAGTAAGCTGATTTCTATTCGCGATTTTAAACAATTGTTTTATGATGAGTATGGTAGTGGAGCTTCTGCACTTGGAAAAACATTGGAGATTACAGACGATTATGTGATAAAGGGAAAAGTTTTATCGAGCGATCAGGCTGGAAATGTATATAAATCGGTATATATTTATGATGGTACGGCTGCCATTGAGCTAAAGTTGATGGTAAGCAATTATGTGTATTATCAGGTTGGACAGACGTTGTATGTGAAAACAAAAGGATTGGCTATCGGGAATTATCGTTTTATGTTGAGTGTTGGTAATATGCCTACAGAGAAAGATATTGAAAAAGGCTACGCCAACCGGAATATTGAAACGCAGGTAGAACGTGATCAGCATATATTTGCCGGAGAATTGGGCAAATTGTCAGAAGATGATTATTTTGTAGTTACTCCCGATAATTATAAAAACGTTTTAACGGATGACTTGTTGGGATGTTTGATTCGTTTCGAAGGCTTGCAATATAAAAAAGGATATTTCGATGGCGACCGTTACCCACAATATTTGGAAACTGTGTACGAGAATAATTCGACTACGGCTACTTATACCAACAAGTATTACGAAGAGGAAGGATTGGAGGAAACGTATGCATATAATGACGGGAATGATCGTTATTATGGTTCTTCTTTGTTTACTTATACGCCCGATAATGAAAGTAGCAAGCAGAGTAATTTTATTGTCCGTGTGAGCGGTTATGCCAATTTTGCATTGCGGCGTTTGCCAGAAAATGGTAAGACGGGAAATATTACAGCTATTTATACGAAATATTCAAGCCGTACAGGTGGATATATCAAGTATCAGTTATTGATTAATAAGTTTGATGATATTGAGTTCGATGAAGCTCCGGCTCTTGGAGAATAATCGGTGGGAAGCGGGTTTGATTGACTTGTGGAAATAGAAAGGAGAACATGGTGAATGGGAAGAAATGCCATCACCATGTTTTTTTATGTGTTGCTATTAATGTGAAACAAGTTTTAGGCCTATAATAGAAATGATTAGCGTTACGATAAAAAACAAGCGACCGAACGATATCGGCTCATGAAGAAACAGGATACCAAGGATTACAGTCCCTACAGCACCTATGCCTGTCCATACAGGATAGGCTGTACCGATAGGAAGAGTTTGAACTGCTTTGGCAAGTAAAAACATGCTGAGAATAAGGCTAAGAAGAAATCCTATTCCCCATAAATAGTAAGGCATACCTGTTGTATCTTTCATTTTTCCTAAGCAAAAGGCGAATCCCGATTCAAAAAATCCAGCAATTATCAAGATAATCCAGTTCATAAGTTGTATGTTTTTATTGTTTCAGTCTGTAAATTTTGCAGTTGGTCAGTGTTTCTGTTTTTGTATATGGTAATGGTATATTGGGGAGTAGAAGCTTAGGAGGTATTGTTTTTTCTTGAAAAATGTGCAAAGGTTTCGATGAAAAGCGATGACATTTTGATAAAAGAAAAAGCCATATCATTAAAATGATACGGCTTTTTCTTATTTTTTTTAAAGGAATTAAGCCTCTTTGTTTTCTGCTGTTTCAGTAGCTTCTGCAGCAGGAGCTGCTTCTTCTGTTGCTGCAGCAGCAGCTTCAGCTTCTATGGCTGCGGCTTTCTTTTCTGCAACTTTTTTAGCGATAGCTTCATTTACTTTCTTTTCAGCTTCCAAACGGATTTTAGCTTCTGCTTTTTTAGCTTCTTCTTGTTTAGCTTTTAATTCTTCCAAGCCCGATTGTTTGTTAGCTTTCCAAGCATTGAATTTAGCTTCAGCTTGTGCTTCATCGAAAGCTCCTTTTGCAACACCTCCCATTAAGTGCTTCTTCATGTAAACACCTTCACGCGATAGAATGTTGCGTACAGTGTCTGTTGGTTGTGCACCTACCATTACCCAGTATAATGCACGGTCGAAATTCAAATCTACTGTGGCAGGATTGGTATTCGGATTGTATGTACCAATTTTCTCAGTAAATTTACCATCACGTGGTGCTCTTGAGTCTGCAATAACAATTGAGTAAAACGCATATCCTTTGCGTCCTTTTCTTTGCAATCTGATTTTCGTTGCCATTTTTTATTCGTTTTTAAGTTAATGATTTGAATTGTGCTAATATCCCGTATTAGCGGCTGCAAAATTATAGTTTTTATTTGTTTTTTGCAATTTGTTAGGTCATTTATTTATTTCGCGAAGCCATTTTTCTAATTCACCTGTCCATTCACGTTTGTAAGTGAAGTTTTCGTTGTATCCCCATCCGTGTCCTCCGATGGGATAAATATGTAGGCAAGCGGAAACGTTGTGCTTGTTGAGGGCTAAATAATAATTTATGCTGTTTGCCACAGGAACAACCGTATCATCGGAACTATGAAGAATAAAAGCTGGAGGTGTTTGCTCTGTAACTTGTTTTTCGTTGGAGTATTTTTCTTCGAGTGTTTTTGAAGGGTTTTCCCCTAATAAATTATCGTGCGATCCGAGGTGTGAGTAGGTTGGATCCATTGTGATGACAGGATAAAATAATATTTGAAAATCAGGACGAGTTGTTTTGTCTGTATAGTGAGTTGCCAGTGTACTTGCTAAATGTCCTCCGGCAGAAGATCCCATTATTCCTATTTTTTGTATGTGCCATTCATCTGCATGTTGTCTCATAATGCGCATTGCTTGTAGTGCATCGCTTAATGGGACATTGTGATGACCGTTTGGCATTCTGTAGGTTAATACAGCATAAGTGATACCTTGGTTGTTGAACCATGAGGCCATATCGGTTCCTTCATGTCCCATTGCCAAATTGGAATAGCCACCTCCCGGGCAGGCAACAATAGCCATGCCATTGCTGTTAGGTGCAGGATATACTTTCAAAGTAGGTTCGGATATATATATCGGACCGTTTTCTATTTGTCGGGTCATATCGTTGGAATTGGGCATCTGACCGTTCCATAGTTTTATTTCTATTGGATTTTGAGCAGACAGCATAGTGCTTGCAAAGATCAAAAGTGTAAATAATAAAGTTTTCATGTATGATATTGTTATGTTTTAAAATTTATTTTTTGTTGATGCGCATACTTGCTTTTACCATATATGTAATAAGTAGTAAATATGCAAACAATGATACTACTTGGCTCCATGGGTTGTTAAGCCAGTTTTCGTTTATCAGGTTTATGCCTCCGTAACGTAAGGCAGCACTGACAACTCCCATCAACGCGCCTCCGGCGATAAATCCCGAAGCAATTAATGTTCCTTTTTCACTGCGCTCGGTATTAATTGTTGGGTCTGTACTGCGTGTAGTGACATAACGATTGATAATACCGCCCACAATTAATGGTAAGTTAAGTTCTAAGGGAATGAACATACCTAATGCAAAAGCCAGTGCCGGTACTTTGAAGAAAGTTAGTATTAAAGCCAGTGCAGCGCCTATTCCGTATAATAACCAAGGAGCAGAAACTCCATTCATCAATGGATCGATGACGGCAGCCATAGCATTAGCTTGTGGCGCGGCAAGTGCTCCCGATGAAAAATTGTATGTTTCGTTCAATATCATGATTACCCCGCCAACAGTTGCAGCTGAAACAAGCGTTCCTAAAAATTTCCAACTCTCTTGTTTGGCAGGAGTACTTCCTAGCCAATATCCTATTTTTAAATCGGTAATAAATCCACCAGCCATAGAGAGTGCTGTACAAACAACACCTCCCATGATTAAAGAAGCTACCATTCCGGTTGATCCTTTTAATCCGATAGCTACCATCACAACAGATGCTAAGATGAGTGTCATTAAAGTCATTCCGGAAACAGGATTTGTTCCTACAATTGCAATGGCATTGGCTGCTACTGTAGTGAAAAGGAATGCTATTCCTGCTACTAAGATAATGGCCGCAATGGTGTGAAGTAAATCTCCTTGCATGATATCGAAATAAAAGAATATTGCGGTAAGAATTATTGTTAAGATGGAACCTATTACAATAATTTTCATAGATAAATCTTTTTGAGTACGGGCAACATTTGTTGTCGTTTTTTTGCCTTTCATTTCTTTTGTTGCAAGACTTACAGCTCCTTTTATAATATTCCAAGAGCGGATGATACCGATGATTCCTGCCATAGCAATACCGCCAATACCGATACTTTTAGCATATTCGTTGAAAATTGTTTCGGGTGACATGCTGCCAATTGTTGCTGTCAGTTCCGGATTCCATGCATTTAATACTTGATCGCCCCAAAATAGGGATATTCCCGGGACAATAATCAGCCATACGGCTAAAGAACCTGCACAAATAATTGCAGCATATTTTAACCCGACAATATAGCCTAATCCGAGAACAGCTGCACCTGTATTGATCTTTAAAACGACTTTCGTTTTTTCTGCAAACAGTTCTCCCCATGAACAGATACGGGTCGTTACGTTTTCATTCCACCATCCGAAAGTCGCAACGATAAAGTCGTAAAGTCCACCGACAAGTCCTGCGTAAAGTAAAGGCTTAGCCTGACTGCCTCCTTTTTCTCCTGAAATCAATACTTGAGTACTTGCCGTTGCTTCGGGGAAAGGATATTCACCATGTTTTTCGCTCACAAAATATTTGCGGAAAGGTATAAGGAATAAAATTCCTAAAATGCCTCCTAAAAGAGAACTGATAAACATTTGGAAAAAATTTACTGTCATTTCCGGGTATTTTTCCTGCAGGATGTAAAGAGCCGGGAGTGTAAAAATTGCTCCAGCCACAATTACTCCGGAACAAGCTCCGATGGATTGGATGATGACATTTTCTCCTAATGGATTTTTTCGTTTTACAGCTCCGGAAATACCTACGGCTATAATAGCAATGGGGATAGCGGCTTCGAATACCTGTCCTACCTTTAATCCTAAATAAGCTGAAGCAGCTGAAAAAAGAACCGCCATGATAATTCCCCAAGAAACAGACCATGCATTGACTTCCGGATATTGTTTGTCGGGCGACATGAGTGGTTCGTATTTTTCGCCTTGTTTAAGAGGACGGAATGCGTTATCGGGCAATCCGTTTGATTTTTTGTTTGTTTCCATGTCTTTCTGTATTTAGTTTTTTAAGTATTTTTTCATTCCTTCTGTATAATAAATGTCTAACTTATTGTATTCATTTACATATATGAAATATGCATCTATTTCAGGATGGTTGTTGCAGATTACTTTAGACGAATCGAGACCTAATACCATAAATGAAGTTGCATAGGCGTCGGCCGTGGCACAATTAGGAGCTATGACCGTGGATGACAGAATGTTGTGCTGTACTGGGAAGCCGGTTCGAGGATCGATGGTATGGGCATATTTTTTTCCATCTTTATAATAGAAATTACGATAGTTGCCCGATGTGGCAAGTCCTACATTACTTATTTCCAAGATGGTTTGTATTTCCTGGTTCACAGATAAAGAATCGTCTATGGGTTTGTTGATACCTACACGCCATGCTTGCTGATGGGAATTTTCACCTTTCATGGAAAGTTCCCCGCCAATATCTATCATATAATTTTTTATACCTTTGCGGTCGAACAGACGCGCTACACAATCTACTCCAAAGCCTTTAGCAATGGCACTGCAGTCCAGCATCGTACGTGGGTCTTGTTTGATGACTTTTTGCCCTGATAATTGAACCTTTTGATAGCCGACAAACTGGCGTAGGCTGTCTATCTTTGTTGAATCGATATTTCCTGAGTGCTTAAACCCGAATCCCCATGCATTGACAAGTGGGGCAACTGTGATGTCGAATGCCCCATGTGTTTCCTTGGAAATGTGTTGTGCCAACAGGAAAACATAATTAAAAAGACTGTCTGTTTGTACATCTTCATTGTTATTGATGCCAGAGATGATGGAGTTTTTATTAAAAGGCGATAACGAATGATCTACTTTCTGAAGTTCTTTTTCTATATCTTCCTTGAGGTTTGTTTCCGATTGATAGGTGATTTTATACATTGTCCCGAAAACAATTCCTTGATCGGTCTGGTATGGTACTTGTTTGCGAAGTATCCAAATCGTTCCTATGATAAGCAATAACAGAAAAAGCAATTGCCATTGTGAAATTTTTTTTGCCATATTGTATGTTTTTTATGAACAAAGATGCTCGATTAGTATTTTAACACCTATACCGATAAGGACTAAACCACCTAATAACTCTACGCATAGGTTGATGCGTTTTCCTACAAAAATGCCGATAAAGTTTCCTATTAATGAAATGACAAAAGAAACAAATCCGATAATAAGCAGTGGAAGAAACATCTCTTCTAGCGATTTGTAGCCTGTGAATGCAAAAGAAATTCCTATGGCAAGGGCATCGATACTTGTTGCTACAGCCAAGGTCAAGATAATTTTCAAGCGTCTGGGATCGAAAGTGCTTTCTTCCTCTTTTTTGAAATAATGATAAATCATCCGGAAACCTAAAAAAGAAAGAAGCCCGAAAGCAATCCAATGGTCGTAATCTTCAATCAGATGGCTGAAACGGCTCGCTCCTAACCAGCCGATAAGTGGCATGAATGCCTGAAAAAAACCGAAGAAAAATGCCATTTTTAAAAAGATGCTCCACTGAACACGTTTTAGAATAATCCCGCTTGTAACAGAAACAGTAAAACAATCTATTGCCAGACTGATAGCCAATAGCCATATTTCAATTATACTCATTGTTAGAATGGTAAATTATAGATTAGGTTGTATGAAAGATTAAAGCCTGTACTTGCATTTTTTCCGAACCCGGGAATATACCATGGTTGCGATGTTTCATGTTCTTCTGCTTTGATACGTATCTTGTATCGTACAGCCCATCCCATGCAAAAACGTTTATATATTTTTACTTTTATGCCTACAACAGCTTCCAGCCAACTTGCTTTACTTCTTTCTCCTTCATAGTGATAGGGAAGAACGATGTGGTTCCCAAAGTTTGGATCTACCATGTCCGGTCCGCTGACATCATAGCTGAATGAACTTCTTCCATATCGTAAGCCAGCATAAAGATATCCGGGTAAATATGGTTTAAGGTAGAAAGCATTATAATCCATGCCGATGCGGAAGTAGGGAGCTGATGCCTTGTAATGCATGTTGTTTGCCACATTGACTGCGTCTGTCTTTCCATATCCTATTTCAATAGTGGGAAGAAATCTGTTTTTCAAGTTGCTTTGTAGTAAAATCTCACTACTCAATATATCACCTCCCAACAAGTATCCTCCAATACCGGCAATTTCTATCCCGATTGAGCTTCCTTGATAAAGAGGAGATGCTTTATATTCTTCTTTTAGTGTTTCTTTATCTTTCTTTTGTCCCCATATTGAGGAAGGAAAAAGAAAAAGCAAGCTACTCGTTAGAAGTAATAACTGTATAATATATTTTGAAATTCTCTTTGTCATAGTTGTCAATATTCGAATTGGTAACGACTAATGAATCGAGTCTGTGATGTGTTGTTTGTGTTTGGGTTATTGTGTAAAACATCATTGTTCCACAATCTAAATTGGTAAAATATGGTATGTTGTTGTGGTATATGTCAATGGTGTCTTCTCCTCTAAAACTTTCATTAAGTCCGCGATACACAAAAATGAAGCGGGTCTGATTTGCATAACTTAGAGGCAATTTAAAACTGTTTGCACCAACTTCTCTGTTGATAAATGTATCATTAACCAATGAGTCGTAGACTGTATGAGACTGTTGAGTTCCATCTGGCAGAGTCTCATATACTACAACATCGGTTTCTATTTGTCCGATAATGGATATTGTATCAGATGATTTGAAAGCTCTTCCATGTTGATCTACTAAAGAAAAATGAGCGTATGTCATGGAATTAGGAGGGCAATTCTCTACTTCACAGCCGAAAAGAATGGTTAGAAATAAAATAAAACCGAATAGGGCAGCTAATTTTCTCATATTTATATTTCCTTTTCTATTTGGTAGTTGTTACGTTCTGCCGCGTTCCGGACAACTAATTCACCTATAAATCCAGCTAAAAACAGTTGAGTCCCGAGGATCATTGTGGTCAATGCTAAGTAAAAGTATGGGCTTTCAGTAATCAATCGGTATGTGTTTCCCACATACATATCGTATATCTTGTTGAAACCGATGATTGCCACAGCTATAAATCCTAAGATAAACATAATGGAACCTAAAAATCCAAAAATGTGCATTGGCTTGATACTGAATTTAGAAAGGAACCATAATGTAAGTAAATCGAGATACCCATTAACGAAACGGTTCAGCCCAAATTTGGTTTTTCCATATTTTCTTGCTTGGTGATGCACTACTTTTTCTCCAATTTTACTGAAACCGGCATTTTTAGCTAAATAAGGGATGTAGCGATGCATTTCACCATATACTTCGATGTTTTTAACAACATCTTTGCGG
>DXCG01000182.1 GCA_019116145.1 Candidatus Phocaeicola gallistercoris | reverse complement strand
CTGTAGCTAAGAAGGCATAATTCTTTTTAATTTTCAGAATTCCCACGAAATTGGTTTTCGCATGTTCCAGAATTTCCAAAACCTGCCCTTCCACGTCATGGCGGCGGCGTTTGGCGCATAAAGCCACTTTTACTTTGTCGTTGTTCATGGCATGGGCGGAGTTTCGTTCGGCAATGAAGATAGCGTTTCCTCCATCATCCGGGATAAACGAATTTTTCCCATTGCTTTTCCGTTGGAAAGTACCGGTTAAAATCTGTCCTTGTTCATTGAGTTTGTATTTCCCTCTCTCCACTTCGATGAGGAATTTGTCTTCTGCCATTTCATGTACAATTTCGGTGCACAGCATTTTCAGCGGATGAGTTGTCAGTTTCAAATTGGCAAACAGTTGCTTAATGCCCAAAACTTCGGTTGGTCGCAAACGGAAATAGTTGATTACAATTTCGGACAATTCTTTCTTTTTCATGCGTTTCCCACCTTTTTTTTCTTTTTTCTTTTTAGCCATAGTCGTAAGTTTTGGTATTTATCTACAAAGTAAAGAAAATAAATGGAATATTGTTTATCGGATGTATATAATTTAATTTAATACATGTCTGGAGGAGCAGGTAGGGAGATAAAAGTGGGGAAATATGATAATCCATGTCGTAAATGTCTGGAAAGCTTATCATCTTTCGATAAAACGTTTGCACGTTTCTTTTCATTTGCGGGAATGTTTTTCGGAAACGTCCCCGCTTTTCTCTTTATTGTTATACCCGGAGATACGTATTGAATTGAATAAAATAGTTGTTTAAAAAGCATTGTCGGTTTTTTTGTTTAATTTAATTTTTTTTTCATTACAAATTCCTCTTTAATCGTATATTTGTGAAATACATATTACATGGTGGATGTACTAAATTTTAAATAAATTGTTATGAAAAAAGGCGTTGTTTTTAGATTGTTCTTGTTGCTTTTTGTGATTGCACCGTTGGGGATATTGGTAAACGCACAAAATAATTCTGCAGGAGGTGCCTCGGATAATTCGGAAGAGGTAGCGATGCTCACAGGGTTATATCGTGCTTGCCTTAGTTCGGAATTGGACAATAAAACGTCTCTTTATGCCAAATTCCTGACAAAGGCAATGCAAGAGAAAGTGTGGAGAATGGTTT
This sequence comes from Candidatus Phocaeicola gallistercoris, assembly GCA_019116145.1. Classification (GTDB taxonomy): domain Bacteria; phylum Bacteroidota; class Bacteroidia; order Bacteroidales; family Bacteroidaceae; genus Phocaeicola; species Phocaeicola gallistercoris. The sequence continues at coordinate 4,932 of DXCG01000182.1, read as the reverse complement.
ACGATTCCAATATAGACCCGGTGATTCGTGCACAAGATATTCCGGAAGATTCGTGTGAGACGTTGAAGATAGAACCATTAGGAGATGGCTGGTATATGGTAAGCTATATAATGGGAAAAGGAACCGAATATGAGAGCAAGGTCGCAATCCCGGTAAAAGTCGTTCGTGAGGATGGAGAATACCGTGTGGGATATATTGTGCCATATTATTTAGATCAGACTTATGGTGACAATTTATGGTATAGTGGCGATACGTATCCTGCTGTCGACCGTAGTGAACCACTTGCTTTCGTGAAAGGTTTTTATGCTCTTTACATGGCGAAGAGCGGTAGCATGTTGCCCGGTTTATCGCGCTCTTTGGCGGAAGTCCGTGCGGAATATCTGACGCCTAAAGCATTGAAACAGTTTGCAGAAGCAGAAAAATCATATCTGCTTGACGGATATAAGGGGTACGATTTGTTGCTTCACGGCTTTAATTTCGAGTATAGTTGCAGCTCTTCTCTAAAGGTTGTTCCTTTGGAAGGAAAAGAAGCTTATAGCGTCAGCTATGAAATTCCGGGCAGGGAATCTCCGGAAACTCTTCGTGTTGAAGTAGTAAAGCAAGAGGGGAAGTATTATATTGATGGGATATACGGCAAAGAGAACGGACATTTCGGAGAATAATTTCAGATGAGTATTCTGTAAAGTATGCGGGAAAACGTTTGCACGTTTCCTTTCATTGGCGAGGATGTTTTTGCAAAACATCCTCGCTTTTTTACCATAAAAAATGAAGAAAAATACTATTGGTAATCGGTTATAAATTATTCCATAATCTATTTTTATATTATCTTTGCCATATTTCTTATTAAGATGTATGGACAGTGGCTATGGATGAAATAGATAAAAACGTTCGGCGGAAAAAGATTTATGGCATTACACTGATGGGTAGTGCGGTAAATGTCGCATTGGTTTTGTTTAAATTTATAGCCGGCATCATAGGTCATAGTACGGCTATGATAGCCGATGCCGTACATTCGTTGTCCGATTTGGCGACCGATGTCATTGTGTTGGTCTTTGTCCGTATTTCAGATAAACCGGAAGATAAGGGTCACGATTACGGGCATGGGAAATATGAGACATTCGCAACTTTGCTGATAGGTGTTGCCTTGTTTTTGGTTGGTGCCGGTATTTTGTGGAGTGGCGGGACGCAGATATATGCATACTGTCAGGGTGAAACATTGAATTCGCCCGGATGGATCGCTTTATGGGCTGCTTTATTTTCCATCGCTTCGAAAGAAATACTATTCCATTATACTCGTATAGTGGGGAAAAAATATGATAGCCCGGCTGTAATTGCCAATGCATGGCATCATCGGAGCGATGCCTTTTCCTCCATAGGGACAGCAGTGGGGATAGGTGGTGCCATCTTATTGGGCGAAGAATGGCGTGTGCTCGACCCGTTGGCTGCAGTCGTTGTCAGTTTTTTTATTATTCATGTTTCTATCAAACAGTTGGTGCCATGCTTGGGAGAACTTATGGAATGTTCTTTACCCGATGATGAGGAGCGTAAGATTAATGATATTGTATTGTCGGTTGACGGGGTAGAAGAACCGCATCACTTGCGCACTCGTCGCATAGGCAACCGTACGGCAATCGATTTACATGTACGTATGAATGGAGATTTGCCGTTGTTCGAAGCCCATTATCGGGCAACTGAGATAGAACAGAAATTACGTGAGGCATTCGGATCCGATACGTATATTAATATTCATGTAGAACCGAAAAAGTGATCATGGAACAGAAAAAAATATTGGTGACAGGGGCGAGCGGTTTTATCGGAAGTTTTTTAGTGGAAGGTGGCTTAGAACGCGGAATGCAAGTATGGGCAGGCGTCAGGAAAAGTAGCAGTCGCCGTTATTTGCAAGACGGGCGTATTCATTTTATTGAATTGGATTTTACCGATTCCGACCATTTGGAAGCGCAGTTGAAACAATATAAAGAGACAAATGGCAGGTGGGATTGCATTATTCATTGTGCGGGTGTAACAAAGTGTTTGGATAAGTCCGATTTTGAGATGGGCAATTACTGGGCTACCCGTTGTTTCATAGAAACGTTGATAAGACAGGACATGCTTCCCCGGCAGTTTATATATATCAGCTCGTTAAGTGTGTTCGGACCTATTCATGAAACCGATTATGCACCTATCTGTGAGACGGATGTTCCACAACCAGATACTGCTTATGGAGTAAGCAAACTGCATTCAGAGCAGTATTTACAGCAACTGCCCGGTTTCCCTTATGTGATTTTTCGTCCTACAGGCGTTTATGGTCCTCGTGAACGTGATTATTATTTGATGGCAAAATCTATTTCCCGTCATTTAGATGTGGCTGTGGGTTTTCGCCGGCAAGACATAACGTTTGTTTATGTTGCCGATTTGGTTCAAGCTGTTTATCTGGCAATAGAAAAACAAATCGTGCAACGTGCTTATTTTGTGAGCGACGGATATGTTTACAATAGTCGGAACTTTTCCGATTATATTCGTGAAGAATTAGGAAATCCTTGGCTTTTACGTTTTACATGTCCGTTGTTCTTGTTGAAATTTATATCTTTTATTGCAGAAAAGTCTGCATCTGTTTTTCGAAAAACGAGTACATTGAATATGGACAAATATAAAATAATGAAGCAACGGAATTGGCGTTGCGATATAATTCCATTGGAAAAGGAGTTAGGGTATCATGCTCAATATCCATTAATGAAAGGGGTGAAGTCTACAATTAGTTGGTATAAGAAAGAACGATGGCTGTAAAACTATTCGAACGGGTAGAGAGTGGCAAAGGATTGTTTGCTGTAGAAACAATTAGTTTGATATATAATGCCCTGACAAGTATTTTGATATTGTTGTTGTTTCAGCGGATGGATCATCCGGGAATCATGTTGCTGGAGCGTTTAAGTATTGTCGTTCTTACTTTGGTGCTGATATATTTATATCAGGCTTTCCCTTGTCGTATAACAGCTTTTATCCGGATGATAGTACAAATGAGCTTATTGGCATATTGGTATCCGGACACGTTTGAATTCAATCGGTTATTTCCTAACTTAGATTATCTGTTTGCCCGTGCGGAACAAGCATTATTCAACTGCCAGCCTTCTGTGGAATTTGCCAGATGTTGCCCGTCTATTTGGTTTAGCGAACCGTTCAATATGGGCTATTTCTTTTATTATCCCATGATGCTGATTGTTGTAATTTATTATTTTGTCAAGAGGTTTGAGTGGTTTGAAAAGATTTGTTTCGTGTTGATTACGTCTTTTTTTGTTTATTATTTCATTTATATTTTGTTGCCTGTTGCTGGTCCTCAGTTTTATTTCCCGGCTATAGGAATGGATAAGGTCAATGCATGTATTTTCCCTCCTATTGGCGATTATTTTAATACGAACGATTATTTGATACCAGGTCCGGGATTCGATCATGGCTTTTTTTTCAATTTGGTTGAGGCATCACAGGAAATTGGTGAACGGCCTACGGCTGCATTCCCAAGTTCGCATGTTGCTATTTCAACCATTGTGATGATTATGGCATGGAGGGTCAGTCATAAATTGGCTTATTGCTTGCTTCCTTTTTATATTTTGTTATGTTGTGCTACGGTATATATTCAGGCACATTATTTAATAGATTCGATTGTAGGATTTTTTTCTGCTTTTTTTGTTTATCAGATTGTAACGTTAATGTATAAACGTTGGTTCATTTCACCGGTATTTAAATTGGTTGATTAGAATAAAATTGTGGATGAGTTGTGTTATTGATTTTTATTTTTTTCTTTTTGAATCATATTCAAGTTGGAAGATAAAAATCTTATTAACAGATAAAAAGAAGAAAACAATTAATGTGTTTTATTGTATGCTCGTATACGTTGCAACACATTCTTCCGCAGGTCCTCGTTATAGAGATTGAATTCTTGCACGTGCAGGTTGCCTTTGGGTAACAGGGTTTCTACGCTGGGGATAAAGTACTGTTCTTCGTCTATGCCCGTTACGATAAGCGTATGGATAGTAGTATCGAGCGAGACGGTAAAGCCTTGGTAGGACGGGGCGGGAGTAGCATCGGTGCGCCAGTTGACGGGATTGATGCATACCACATTGCTCTTGAACAAAGGCGATACGGCTTCGGGGCGGGTCACGCTATTAAAGCCGATAAGTACGCCCGTATCAATGGAATCTTGTGCAGGACGTAGGGTAGGATAGTTAGCCAGTTCTTCCGGTGTGACGGTATAGCCGATGGCGTAGGTGGCAATGAGCTTCCGGTTGATGTCGGGTGTCATTTCCCGTTTCAAGAGTTCGATAACGGCTTTGGCTCCTTGGCTATGCCCGGCAAGGATGAACGGCTTCCCTTGGTTATCGTGCTCCATATAATAGCGGAAAGCGTCCGCCACGTCTTGATAGGCTAATTTGAAGCGTTCTTCGATGAGTGCCGTGTCCAGCGTGAGCCAGCTGTCCATCGAAATCTGGCGATAATAAGGTGAGAAGAAGTTGCAGCTATCTGCCAATACGCTTTTAGCTAACTGGATGGAGGGATTCACCAACGTGCGTTGTTCCTCATTGAAGATATCCATGTGGTGCCGGGTTTGTCCCAACGAGTCGGTATAGTCCCAGATGCAGGTGGGGACTACATAAAACAAGTCGACGCTCTTTCCCGTAGCGTCTTGTTTATCCTCGAACCAGCACCGGTTATCGGAATAGTCGACGGTTTCGCTTGCGGGTATAGACGTGTTTTTCTCGCAAGAAGCGAGCGTGAGGAGGATGCAGACGAGGCATACCAATTGCTTGTGTAAATGTTGTTTGTTCATTGGTTTATTGGGTTATAATAGGTTTGTAATGGCTGAAACAGGGATGGTTAATTTGGAGAAAGCAAACATCTTTTTCCCTAAGTCTTTTAATGATGCTCCGATGTGATACACTT
>DXCG01000181.1 GCA_019116145.1 Candidatus Phocaeicola gallistercoris | reverse complement strand
TAGATGAAGTCCAGATGACCTCCATTCTGTGCATTCAGACGCATCGTTACGGTGCTGTCGGTCACATTAACCGGTTCGAAATAAAGGTCGCTGCTCAGAATGTTTTCGGTTTTTCCTTCAAATCCGAGGTTGAGCGAAGCGTCTTCACCGTCGAACAATACTAACGGCTGTTTCTGCTGGTCGTTGTATTCTTTCAGCATCGCCTTGCTTACCCGTCCGCCTTTGTTCGAGAAGGTGAGTTGCACCACGTTGTTCTCCAATACAGTAAATTTTTCGGTTCCTTGTGTGTGTGCGAAGAATTGCGAGGTGGAGTCAATAGTAATTGTTTGTTTAGTGGAAGATTCTTTTTCTATGAATTCTTTTTCTTCCTGATCTATAATGGCTTGAATAGAATCCTGATAGTGTTGTGCCTGTACTATTTCTTCTTGGCTTGGACGAGTAAGAAAAGTGAAACCGATAAGCACTAATATAATCAGAAGTAATCCCACTAACGTGTTTTTATCCATTTATTTTTTATTTAGTTGGTTAAGATTTTATGAACTTTCTATTATTTATTGATTGCTGCTTTGATAAACGACAAGAACAGCGGATGCGGCTTCAGCACGGTACTGCTGTATTCCGGATGGAATTGCGTACCGATAAACCAACGCAAGGTCGGAATTTCTACGATTTCCACCAAGTCTGATTCGGGATTGATGCCTACGCATTTCATTCCTGCTTTTTCAAACTCTTCCTTGTAGTTATTGTTGAACTCATAGCGGTGGCGGTGACGTTCTTGTATGTGTTCTATTTGGTATGCCTGATAGACTTTCGAGTTCGGGTCGATCACACATTCGTAAGCTCCCAAGCGCATTGTCCCACCCATGTTGGTGATGGACTTCTGTTCTTCCATGATATCAATAACGTTGTGCGGGGTCTTCTCGTCCATTTCGCGGCTGTTGGCATCGGCATAGCCCAATACATTGCGTGCAAATTCAATTGCCATACACTGCATACCCAAGCAGATACCGAATGTCGGCACATCATGGGTACGGCAATATTTGATGGCAACAAATTTTCCTTCGATACCGCGTTGGCCAAATCCCGGGCAAATAATGACACCGTCCATATCTTTCAGTGTCTCTTCCACATTGCTTTCGTTTAGCTTTTCACTGTTGATGAAATGGATGTCTGCCTTGCGGTCGTTGTAGGTGGCTGCTTGCGATAAGGCTTCAAGGATGGACTTGTAAGCATCCTGCAAATCGTATTTGCCAACCAAGCCGATGCGTACTTTCTCGGTAGCGTGGTGGCGGCGTTCCAAAAAATCACGCCACGGACCGAGTGTAGGCATTTCACCTACCGGAAGTCCCATTTTCTTTAAAATGGCGACATCCAATCCTTGTTCTTGCATGCGGAGAGGGACTTCGTAAATAGTAGGCATGTCGATAGATTGTATAACAGCACTCTCATCGACATTGCAGAACAAAGCGACTTTCTTCTTTAGGTTAGTACTTAAAGAATGTTCTGCACGCAATACCAAAATGTCTGGCTGGATACCTACCGACTGCAATTCTTTTACAGAGTGTTGCGTCGGTTTCGTTTTTAATTCACCGGCAGCAGCAAGGTAAGGAACGTATGTCAAATGCACACATAATGCATTTCGTCCTAATTCCCATTTCAGTTGTCGGATACTTTCCAAATAAGGGAGCGACTCAATATCGCCCACCGTTCCTCCGATTTCGGTAATAACAAAATCGAATTTATATTTGTTCCCTAATAGTTTGATATTCCGTTTTATTTCATCGGTTATATGCGGGACTATCTGTACGGTTTTTCCTAAATAGTCGCCACGACGTTCTTTATCTATTACATTTTTATAGATGCGCCCTGTCGTGATGTTGTTGGCTTTGGTTGTCTGTATGCCCAAGAAGCGTTCATAGTGTCCCAAGTCGAGGTCAGCTTCGTGTCCGTCTACGGTTACATAACACTCTCCATGTTCGTATGGGTTCAGTGTACCCGGATCGATGTTGATGTATGGATCGAATTTTTGTATGGTTACATTATAGCCTCTGGCTTGCAGTAACTTACCGATTGATGATGAAATGATACCTTTTCCTAAGGAAGAGGCAACACCACCTGTTACGAAAATATACTTTGTTTCTGCCACAATTGAAATATTTTTAAGTTATATGTTTCTTTTGGAAAATACTATTTCAAGATTGCAAAATTAGTAAAAATGCCGGATAGTCCATCACGAAACGAAGAAAACATTTCGATGATTGTTTAAAATATACTAAAATGTTTCCCGATAGTAAGGCGTTTATGGATAGTTTTACTATCTTTGTTATATATTAAGATGCTTTTCTCTTAGTAAAAAAGCGCATGTAGTAAAAATAAAAGCTGTAGAGGAATAAAAAAAAATACGATGGGAAAATTAAAATATGTCTTCATCTTTTTTGCCGTTTCTGTAATGAATGTCATGTCGCTGTTTGCTATTCGTGTCACACATGGACCGTATTTATGTAACATGTCGCCCAATAGCGTAACAGTTGTGTGGATAACAGACAAGCCTGCTGTAGCATGGGTAGAATATATGGAAGCGGCCGATAAATCTTTTTATTGTGAGGAACATCCGCAGGTGTACGATTGTGTAAACGGTCGTCGCAGAGCTCTTTCTACCTTACATCGGGTGACATTGAAAAATTTGAAACCCGGTATGCATTATCAGTATCGTATCTTTTCGAAAGAAACATTGCAATGGAATGGCGATGGAGATGTACGTTTCGGGAAAACAGTGGCGAGCAATGTTTATAGTGCCAAGCCTTATTCTTTCCGGACATTTGGCAATACAGACGAAAATGTCTCTTTTGTTATGTTCAATGATATTCATGGAAGAAATGAAGTTATGGAAACATTGGCGGGAAGTGTCGATTTCACGGCATTGGATTTCGTTGTTTTTAATGGTGATATGTCGAGTAGTGTGGAAAGTGAAGAACAGTTGTTTGCCGATTACATAGATACGGCTGTCGATTTGTTTGCAAAAGAAACTCCCATCATGTTTTGTCGTGGGAATCATGAACCAAGAGGGAAATTTTCATATTCGTTGATTGATTATTTCCCAACTTCCGATGGACATTTCTATCAGTTGTATAAAGTGGGCGATGTTTGTTTTTTGGTATTGGATTGTGGAGAAGATAAAGTCGATTCGGATATTGAGTACAGTGGATTAGCCGATTTTGATGCTTATAGAGAGGAAGAAGCAGAATGGGTGAACAAAGTGGTGCAATCGGATGTTTTTAAACAGGCAAAGGCACGGATTGTATTGTCACATATTCCTTTTACTACAGGCGACTGGCATGGTGCGTTGCACTTGCGGAAGTTGTTGCTGCCTGTTTTAAATCGTTCCAATATCGATTTAATGTTGTCCGGTCATGAACATGTATATAGTTTTCATCCGGTGAACGATGAATTGCGCTTCCCTACGATAGTGAACGATAATGAGACATTGGTGAAATGCAATATAAATCAGAATGGCATACAAGTGGAAGTGATAGATTTAAAAGGAAATGTGGTGTATGAATATGAGTTTTGATTAGTTAAAACACGAAAATAGATGCTGAACACTCACGGACTTGGGGTGTATGAATATGAGTTTTGATTAGTTAAAACACGAAATTTAGGTTTCGTGGAGATATTAATATGGAAATGAAACAACTTGGCATCTTTTTTATATTCTTTTTTATTGTAATGATAAGTAGGGCGCAGACAGTCGTACAAGATGATGTATTGCAATATGAAAAAGAAATGTTGGAAACTTCAGGAAAGGGAAAAGATTCAGTATTGATTGTCATACCGGATACGGTAGTCTCGGATATTGTGTATTCGGATACACTTGAAATAAACAAAGACTCCCTGCCTTTTGTAAATATACTCGATGTAGAAAATAAAAAAACAATCGTGCAAGAAGTGGTACCTCTTTCGGTGAGAAAGTTTTATCGCACACTCCACCGTTTCCGAAGAAGTTATAGAGACATGTTGGAACGATGGGACGATATTTTTATACCAGAAGCTCCGGCGTCTGTCCGGACAGATGCCGATTATTTTATGTTGGCTATGCCGGCAACTTATTATTCTGCTTCATACGAGGAGGCAACCTCTATAAAAGGGTGGAAGCCGGTTATTCCTTTTATAAAAGAAAGAGGCATACAAGATACATTGGAAATCCCCCGAATGTTTACACGTTCGAATGAAATAGCTCGTGCTGTTAGAAAACAATTGTTGAGTTTTTATATTCAGTATCCTAATCTGGTAAAGAAAAATGAGTCGGCACTGAAAGATATAGAGCCTTTGCCACAGGAAATGCGGAAACATAAGCCGCGCAAGGAAAATGTCTTGTTATTATTGCCTACATACGATTCGTTGAAATATGTAAAAGGGCATAACGACATCGTGATGTTCAAACCAAATTTCTGGAAAGTTTCGGGAAATGCATCTTTGCAGTTTTCCCAGAATCATATTTCTGAAAACTGGTATAAAGGAGGAGAAAGTACAAACTCTTTATTGTCGACCATGTTGTGGCATTTTAATTATGATAATCGTCAGAAATTTATATTCGAAAATACATTAGAGTGGAAATTAGGATTTGTGACTGCACCATCGGATACCGTTCATAAATATAAAACAAATAATGACTTGATCCGTTTTTATTCGAAAATAGGTTATAATGCCATTTGGAATTGGTATTATACTTGTTCTGCAGAATTTAAGACACAGTTCTTCTCTACTTTCAATACGAATTCCGATCATGTTGTGTCAACATTTTTGTCTCCTTGTGAGTTGAACGTCGGTGTTGGTTTGACATATAAATATGATAAAGGAAAATTTAAAATCAATGTCGATATCAAACCGGCAAATGCGACTCGTTATGGTGTGGCTGATAAGCGGATCGATCCAACAAGGTTCAAAGTGGAAGCCGGTAAGAAATATAGGTGGAATAAAGGTTCGCGTATTGATATGAACGGATCATGGACGGTTATAAACAATCTGGTGTGGGAGTATCGTGCTTTTTATAATACCGATTATAAACGTGCTGAGGCTGAATGGGAAAACAGGTTCCGATTTTCGTTTAACAGGTATTTTACAAGTGTACTGTATATGTTGACGCGTTTTGATGATGCGGCTCAAAGAGTGGAAGGAAAAAGCTTTTTTCAATTTATAGAAACCTTTACATTAGGGTTTAATTATAGTTGGTGATAATTATGATATCATTTGTTCAACTCCTTGATTTTATAGGGACTTTTGCCTTTGCAATTAGTGGAATACGTTTAGCTTCTGCTAAACGTTTTGATTGGTTTGGTGCTTATATTGTAGGCTTGGCTACCGCCATTGGCGGTGGAACATTGCGAGATGTAATGTTGAATGTTACTCCTGTGTGGATGACAGACCCTGTTTATTTGGTTTGTACCGCATTTGCAATGTTGTTTGTTATTGTTTTCGGGAAGCATTTGATTCATTTGAATAATACTTTTTTTATTTTTGACTCCATTGGTCTCGCCTTGTTCACTGTTGTTGGATTTGATAAGAGTCTGGTTTTAGGATACCCTTTTTGGGTTTCGATAATCATGGGAACAATAACTGGTGCGGCGGGAGGAGTAATTCGTGATGTTTTCATCAATGAAATTCCTTTGATTTTTAGAAAAGAAATTTACGCAATGGCATGTGTTGCCGGTGGTATTGTTTATTGGCTTTGCTTACAGGTAAATTTGGAATCGTATATGTCTCAGATTATAGGTGGTGCAACGGTTTTTCTCGTGCGTATATTGGCTGTTAAGTATCAGATTACATTGCCTATTTTAAAAGGTGAGAATGATGAGGAAGCAAATGGAAAAGAATAGGTAAGGTGTATAAAAAAAGAACTCCGATACCTGTTTAATGATTGTTTTCCATTAAAGATGTCGGAGTTCCTTTCAAGATTTGTGTTATCTTGATTAACGGATTCTATCGTATGATTTAACTAACATTTCATCTTTTTTTATGGCACGAATAGCCATCCATCCTAATATGATGGAAATGAGTGGCAAACAAATAGCCCATGAACAGGAGAACTTATAGCTGTATGTTGTTGTCATTTTCCATACAAGAAGAGCAAATACGATATAATATCCTATCAAAAATAGGATAGAATAGGAGGTAAGTCGGATTTGAAGTTGCCGTATCTTATAAGAGAAAATCGTTATGAATGTTATTATTGCGACAATTATTGAAATGACAAACATCGGCCATGGTGAATTACTGATAACGTCTTCTCCCGATCTTAACGATAAACTAGATAATTGAATAATAGATGTTTCTGTATAGAAATAACCCATTGGGAGGGACATTATCATCACCATTAAGACAACAATAATCAGTAAATAGATAGTTTGTATACGTTGAATCATAAATTATTTTATTTCAATTTATCTTTTTCTTTCGCCGGATTTCTATAATAAATCTTACCTTCTATATATTCTTGTGTAGCAATTAAGGTTGGTTTGGGGAGTTTCTCGTAATAACGAGAGATTTCTATTTGTTCTCTGTTTTCAAAAACCTCTTCCAAATTATCATTGTATGAAGCAAATTCTTGTAATTTTTTAGATAAGTCATTTTTCATTTCTACAGCAATCTGGTTGGAACGTTTTCCAATAATTGCTACAGTTTCATAAATGTTTCCTGTATCTTCACACAATTCCATTAAGTTACGTGTAACGGTATTGGTTGGAGCATTTGTCTTTTTGTAATCCATAATTTTTTATTTTAATTATATGATTGATTAATTTTCTTCGTCATCGTTGTGCACGTATTTACTTGCATCGTTGAATATTTTTACGGCTTCATCCATGTATTTGCTTTCCGGGAAATCGTTTATGAAAGCATAATATTCATCAACGGTTTCGCGCATACGTTCTTCTTTCTTCTCGTCTACACTTTCTTTTGCCATATCATATCGTGCGCGTAGTATTAGGATAGAAATGTCTTCACGCATTTTGGTGTATGGATAATCTTTCAATACGTTTTCTGCTGTGACAATTGCAGCCAAATAGTTATTTCCTGTACTACTTCTTACACTGTTTCCTGTATATGACCCCAAATTGTAATAAAGTTTGGCTGCCAGATATTCTTTTTCTACAAGCTTGTCTTGCAATTCGAATATCATATTTTGTGCTTGTTCTCTTCTATTGCTTGAAGGGAAATATTCTATGAACATTTGGAGTTCTTGAATGGCTCTATAGGTGCTTGTTTGATCAAGTCGTGGTTCCGGCGTATCCATATATAGAGATTTGCCAGAGAAGAAACGGGCTAATTCGGTATAAGTCCCACGCGGATAAGTTGTATAATATGTATTAAAGTAGTGGGCTGCACTGATAAAATCACCTTGATTATAATAAGTCATAGCCAGCATATATAGAGATTCCTCGCCATATTCAGTTCCTTTTAGGATAGAAATAAGTTCTTCGAGTATGACAGCAGCTCTGCTATGCTGCCCTTTTCCGAAATAACTTTTGGCGGCTTCGTACTGATATTCATAGTCTGTGCTTTTCAGCACTTTATTATATTCTCCACAAGAAGATAGAATCCCGGCAAAGAGAAATGCTGTTATAATGTACTTTTTCATGTCTATCAATTAATTTTGCAAAATTAGATTATTCAGTTGAATAATACAATAACAGAATGTTTTTTTAATATAAAAATCAATATTAAAACGGCATAATGATGATTTTTATGTACTTTTAGCTCCCCATTTAAGAGAAATATTATGATGAATTTTGAACTTGTATCTGAATATCAGCCTACGGGTGATCAACCAGAGGCTATTGCACAGCTTACTGAGGGTGTGAAGAATGGTCTTCCTGCCCAGACTTTATTGGGGGTGACAGGCTCTGGAAAGACTTTTACGATTGCAAATGTGATTAAAAATATAAATAAGCCTACTTTGGTTTTAAGTCATAACAAGACATTGGCTGCACAACTTTACAATGAGTTTAAGAATTTTTTCCCGCATAATGCGGTAGAATATTATGTTTCGTACTATGATTATTATCAGCCTGAAGCATACATCCCTTCTACAGATACATATATAGAAAAAGATTTAGCCATAAATGAAGAAATTGATAAGTTGCGCCTTGCTGCAACCTCTTCTTTATTGTCTGGAAGAAAAGATGTGGTAGTTGTATCGTCTGTCTCGTGTATTTATGGTATGGGTAATCCGGCCGATTTTTATAATAATGTGATACCTATTAAGAAAGGGCAATTATTAGACAGGAATGTGTTCTTAAGGAAATTGGTCGATTCGTTATATATTCGGAATGATATTGAATTGAACAGAGGGAATTTCCGCGTGAAAGGAGATACTGTTGATATTGCGTTAGCATACACCGACCATGTTTTGCGAGTTATGTTTTGGGGAGACGAGATTGATGCTATAGAAGAGGTAGATTTTGTCACGGGAAACACGATAGAATGTTATGAGGAATATAAAATTTATCCTGCCAATTTGTTTATGACAACTAAAGAAAATACGCTGCGTGCCATTCATCAGATAGAAGACGATTTAGCTAAACAGGTTGCGTATTTCAATGAACAGGGAAAATTTTATGAAGCTAAACGTTTACATGAAAGAGTTACATACGATGTCGAGATGTTACGTGAATTGGGACATTGTTCGGGTATAGAAAATTATTCCCGTTATTTTGATGGGCGTGAACCCGGCACACGTCCTTATTGTTTACTTGACTTTTTCCCAAAAGATTTTCTTATTGTCATCGATGAAAGCCATGTCAGTGTTCCTCAGTTACGGGCAATGTATGGTGGAGACAGGGCGCGTAAAGAAAACTTGGTACAATATGGCTTTCGTTTACCTGCTGCAATGGATAATCGTCCGCTGAAATTTGAAGAATTTCAAGAAATGGCCAGACAAGTTATTTACGTAAGTGCTACTCCTGCCGAATATGAATTGATGCAAAGTGAAGGGATTGTTGTCGAGCAAGTCATTCGTCCGACCGGACTTTTAGACCCTGTGATAGAAGTTCGCCCAAGCATGAATCAGGTAGACGATTTGATGGAAGAAATTCAGCAGCGTATTGAAAAACAGGAACGTGTTCTGGTAACAACGTTGACAAAACGAATGGCAGAAGAACTGACCGAGTTTTTACTGCAACAAAACATCCGTTGTACATATATACATAGTGATGTCGATACATTAGAGCGTGTTAAGATTATGGATGAGTTGCGGATGGGAGTTTACGATGTTTTGGTTGGTGTTAATTTATTGCGTGAAGGGCTCGATTTGCCGGAAGTTTCTTTGGTGGCTATTTTAGATGCTGATAAAGAAGGATTCCTTCGATCGCATCGTTCTTTAACCCAGACTGCCGGTCGTGCTGCACGTAATATAAATGGGAAAGTCATTATGTATGCTGATAAAATTACAGACAGCATGAAGCAAACAATAGAAGAAACAAACCGCAGAAGGGCTAAACAGTTGGCATATAACGAGGAACATGGAATAACTCCTCAGCAGATAAAAAAAGCGAGAAACAGTGCTTTATTGGATAAGTCTGAGCAAAAGGTCGAACAAAAAGCAAAATCGGCAGGTTATACCGAAGTGCCGGAAAAACTTTGTCAGGCTGCCGATCCTATTGTGCAATATATGACAAAAGATCAGTTGAAGAAGAGTATAGAAAGAACTCGTAAACTTATGCGGGACGCTGCTAAGAATTTAGATTTTATTGAAGCTGCCCAATATCGGGATGAGCTATTGAAATTAGAAGAAATTTTAAAGGAAAAATAGAAACCTTTTGCTGGTGAATGTCAAATCTGATGTTAGGAGATAGAAAGGCAGGATAAAATTGAAGCAGGAACATAGAAGATAGTAAGCAAGAAAAAAGAGATTAAACTAAAAACAGATAATGTTTGTTAGTTTAATCTCTTTTTTTGGTACACCCTCAGGGATTCGAACCCTGGACCCACTGATTAAGAGTCAGTTGCTCTACCAACTGAGCTAAGAGTGCATCATTTCTGTATTGCGGGTGCAAATGTATAATCTTTATTTGAAATGAGCAAATAAAAATTGAGCAATCTTATATTTCAACTTATTTTATTGTGGGCAATTTCTTTAATATTTCGTTTTAAATCAAAGATATTCATCGTTATTATACAAGAATGGAAGCACACTTTGTTTATAGTCGAATAATTCTTCCGGTTTGAAAAAACGGTTTATTTCTTCTATTGCATTGTCGTGTGAATCAGATGTATGAATAATGTTTTCTTGTCCGCTGACAGAAAAATCACCCCGAATAGTACCTGGAACAGCCATACGTCCGTTGGTCGAACCTGTCATATTACGGACAACCTGTACAGCGTCTACTCCTTCATAACAACAAACGATGACAGGGCTAGCCATCATTGAATTTTTTACACGTTGGAAAAACGGTTTGTCTGCAAGGTGAGCATAATGTTTGTTCAACAGCTCATCGGTCAGTTGCATCATTTTCATTCCTGCAATGCGTAGTCCTTTGCGTTCAAAACGGCGTGTTACTTCTCCTACCAATCCACGTTGAATAGCAGATGGCTTTAAAATTACCAAAGTTTTTTCTAAGCTCATAATTCAATTAATTTAGGTTGTACAATATTTATTTTAATATGATTTCGATCACGTGGTCGATATCTGTCGGAATAGATGATAACAATAATGTTATTCCGCCTTCATTTTTTTTAAATTCAACAGGGGATTTGTCTTTATATAATATGGCATTTTTCACTTTGTGTTGTAGTGGAATAAACAATTTATTATCGGTCAGGTTGAGAATATGTACAAATAAATGTTTTTCCCTTTGTGTCGTTACTCCCCATTCTTGCGGTTTTACAATCCCTCCTCGTGTATTGTAGATAGTTCCTCCATAAATGTTCATCCATTCGCCTATTTCTTTGAGGCGTTGTACAGCCATATCCGGTAGCTCTCCATTGGGCTGAGGACCGATGTTCATTAATAGATTGGCATTTTTTCCTGCAGCTTTAACAATATATTGGATTAAATCTTTGGTCGATTTGTAATTTGTATCATTAATTGCATAGCCCCATGTTCCATTCATTGTTTCGCAGGTCTCTAAAGGTAATTGGCTGATGGTTTGTCTGGAAGAGAATCCGGCTTTATTTTCTCCCGGAAGGTCGCGTTCGAAAATTTGTAAATCTTCACCAGCAAAAGGAGCGTGGTGATGATTGTTCCCGATGAGGCAAGATGGTTGCAAACGATGTATTAGCGCATACTGTTCTGAAAGTTTCCAGTCAAAATCAGGCTTGTCCCAGTATCCGTCAAACCAAATGGCACGGACTGTGCCGTATTGTGTGAGTAGTTCTGTCAGTTGATTATTCATAAACTGATAATAGGTATCCCATTTTCCATGATGGGTGCGCCCGGTTCCTTTGCCAGTATTGCCCAAAGGATAATAATCTTCCCGGTACCAGTCTAAATGAGAATAATAGAAATGTAATGCAATGTTTTGTTTATGGCATTCTTCTGCCAGTTCTTTTATGATATCGCGTTTAAACGGAGTGGCTTCCACAATGTTGTATGGTGAATGTTGTGAGTGAAACATAGAGAAGCCATCGTGGTGTCGTGATGTAATGCATATATATTTTGCACCCGATGCTTTGATGGCAGATACCCATTCGTGTGCATTGAATTTAGAAGGATAAAATCCGGATGCAAGCTTAGCATACTCGTTACGGTTTATATTCTCTGAATTCATAATCCATTCGCCATGTGCAAGCATACTATAGATTCCCCAATGGATAAAGATGCCGAATTTGTCGTTTTGAAATTCAGTCCGTGATTTTAAATTCTCTTCTGATGGGATATAAATGGAATCGTTTTTTAAAGAAGTAGCCGATATAGACGTATGCAAAAAGCAGGAAATAAAGATAAGTCCCGTTATAATATTTTTATGTAAGAGTGTTTTCATGGTAATAAGAGGTAAAATGATGCCTGTTTTAATAAAGCTGTTTATTTGTTTGGTTTGTAAGTAATAGTTGACGTATTATTAGTTCTAACTGTTGTTGTATGGTGGGTATCGGTACATTGTGCCCGATTTCTTTGGCAATAGATGTAACACCTTTGTCGATAAATCCGCACGGATGGATGTATTTGAAATAGTTTAAATCGGTATTTACGTTTAGTGCCAATCCATGCATGGTAACGAAATGGCTGCATCGGACACCGATAGCACATATCTTCCGTATGTTATTCAAGTCGGAAGTCAGCCATACGCCGGGTGCATTTTTGAGCCTTTCGGCATGGATATGATACAATGCACATAGCCGGATGACGGCTTCTTCTAATAAATGGATGTAAGATTTCAGCCCTAAGCCGAAATCGTCCAGATAAAGAATAGGGTAGCACACTAATTGTCCCGGTCCGTGGTAAGTGATGTCTCCTCCTCGGTCGATGTGAACAAGCTCTGCGCCTATGCTTTTCAGTCGATATTCGTTTATAAGTAAATTGTTTTCTTTTCCATGTTTCCCTAAAGTATAGACATGAGGATGCTCACAAAAAATCAATCGGTTATCGCATATTTCTCCTTTTGCTCGTTCATTGATGATGCGATTAAATAAAACCGACTGTTGTTCCCATGCTTTATGGTATCCAACTGTTCCCCATTTTTCTGTTGTAAGATGTGGAAAATGATTTATGTCGGAGCGTGTCTGCATTTTTTAAGGTTTTTCCATTCAAAAATAGTGATAATTCTTTTAATAAAAATGTTTTGACGAAAAAAAAGAATGTTTTGACGTTTTGATAGAAATAACTTGATCTTTTTCAGATTTTATATCGGATTTTTATACTATATTCGCAGGTATTAAATATAACATAAAAATAATTTGTATGAAAGTTAAGGGAACTGTTTGTATGACAGTAGCTTGTCTTACAATTGCTGTCGGTAATGGGTTGGTCAGTTGCGTAGAGAAGAAAACGGAAAAAATTCCAGCTGTGTGTGAATTGAAGGTAGATACTGTTGTGTATTTGCATGAGTCTCAACAATCGCCATCTTGTAAAATCACTATAAATTATGCATTTCTGAAGCCCAATTCAGAAACCGATTCGGCAACATTGCGTATAAATTCTGAAATAAGGAATTTCGCTTTTGGGAAGACGTTATCTGCATTGGCTCCGGAAAAGTTTGTACAAAGTATTACCGATACGTATGCGCAGAATTATCTTAATGATGTAAAAGAATTGTATGAAGCAGATTTGCATAATGGAATGAAGCCGGAGGATGTACCAGCATGGTATAATTATGAATACCAGATAGATACAGAAATGGAGCTTGGGAAAGAAGAGAAAGTGTGGAATTATGTCGTTACCGATTTTCAATATACCGGTGGAGCACATCCTAATACTTTTGTGAAATGTTTGAATATAGATCGGGAAACGGGGCAATTATTGACTACGGAAAAGGTCTTTAAAAAAGAAGCATCGGCAAAAATTTGTCCGCTTATTTTAGACGAACTGATTAAAGAGGTCAATGGACGTATGGGTACAGATACGATTACTTCGATAGCCGGATTACAATCGATAGGGATATTGTTGGATACAGATTTGTATGTTCCTGAAAATTTTGTGTTAGGGAAAGATGGCGTTTCATTTTATTATAATCGATATGAAATAGCACCTTATTCGGCAGGAGATTTCAATCTTATGATACCGTATGATAAGTTAGATGATTGTTTTAAAACGTATTAATTAAGTAAAATGGATTTAATTATAACTTATTTCCCCGGTTTGAGTGATACACAGAAGGCACAATTTGAAGCATTGTATGATTTATATATCGATTGGAACAGTAAGATAAATGTGATATCACGTAAGGATATAACCAACTTATACGAACATCATGTACTTCACTCTTTGGGTATAGCTAAATTTATTCGTTTTGTTCCAGAAACAGAAGTTATGGATGTAGGGACAGGGGGAGGGTTTCCCGGAATACCGTTGGCTATTATCTTTCCCGAAGTCCGGTTCCATTTGGTTGACAGTATAGGTAAAAAAGTAAAAGTGGCAACAGAAGTGGCTAAATCTATAGGTTTACAAAATGTAACAACCCGGCACTGCCGTGTGGAAGAAGAAAAAAAAATGTTCGATTTTGTAGTAAGTCGTGCTGTAATGCCTTTGTCAGATTTAGTGAAAATTGTTCGTAAAAATATAAAGAAAGAACAACAAAATGTATATCCTAACGGATTGATTTGTTTGAAAGGTGGAGAGCTGGAGTATGAAATTCTTCCGTTTAGACGCCTTGCACAGATAGAGGATATGAAAAATTATTTTAAAGAAGAATATTTTGCAACCAAAAAAGTGGTTTACGTTGTCATTCCGAAGTAGGATTGTGTTTTGTATATATTTCATAAGTTATGAAAGTTGAACGGTTTGTATTTAATATGTTTTCCGAAAACTGCTATGTCCTTTCGGATGAAACCAACGAAGCTGTAATAATTGATGCGGGTTGTTATTTCCCGGAAGAACAACAACAGTTGAGGGATTATTTGATAGGAAATAAACTGAATGTAAAGGAACTTATATGTACACATTTGCATTTGGATCATGTTTTTGGTAATCCGTTTTTATCGCGGGAGTTTGGCTTAAAAGCGAAAGGAAGTGAATCTGATGTCTTTCTGCTATCAAAGCTTCCTGATCAGTGCCGTAAGTTTGGTTTTAAAGAAAATGAGTCTCCTGTAGCTTTAGGTGGGTATATTGAGGGAGGAAGTGTGGTACGTTTTGGAAAAACGGAACTGAAAGTAATATCTCTTCCCGGGCATTCTCCGGGAGGGCTTGCCTTTTATTGTGAGAAAGAACATTGTTTGTTTAGTGGCGATTCGTTGTTTCGTGGCAGCATTGGACGGACAGATTTAGAGGGTGGCGATATGAAATCGCTTTATCGAAGCATTGTACATCGTCTTTTTGTCTTGCCGGATGATGTTATTGTCTATCCGGGACATGGAGAGCCAACATCAATTGGATATGAAAAGAGGAATAATCCGTATTTTCACATGAATGATAAGTAGTGTAATCTATCTAACCTTTAAAATCTTAAAATATGAAAACCGATAAATTTGCAGATAGGCATATTGGCATTGGTGAGTCTGATATTCCTTGTATGTTGGATAAAATAGGGGTAAAGACATTGGATGATTTGATAGACAAAACCATTCCACAAAATATTCGTTTAAAAACTCCGATAGCATTAACAGCTCCAATGACTGAGTATGAGTACGCGCAACATATTGATGAGTTGGCAAAATTGAATAAACAGTATAAGTCGTACATTGGAGCAGGATGGTATGGAAGTATTACACCGGCAGTCATACAACGGAATGTTTTTGAGAATCCGGTTTGGTATACATCATATACACCATATCAAACGGAAATATCTCAGGGTCGATTGGAGGCGTTAATAAATTTCCAAACGGTAATAAGCGATCTTACGGCTATGCCCTTGGCCAATTGTTCTTTGCTTGATGATGCAACAGCTGCAGCAGAAGCGGCTACTATGATGTATGCTTTGCGTAGTCGTTCACAACAAAAGGCTGGAACAAATGTCTTGTTTGTTGACAATGAAGTTTTTCCGCATATAAAAGCTGTTCTTCAAACCCGTATGATACCTCAAGGTGTCCGGGTTGTTACTGGTTTTTATAGAGATTTTGTCTTTACACCTGATGTATTTGGATGTATCATACAGTATCCTAACAATAGTGGAAATGTTGAAGATTACAGAGATTTTATAGTACGCGCACATAACGCGGCATGTAAAGTTGCTGTAGGAGCAGATATTTTGAGCTTGACATTGTTGGTTCCTCCGGGAGAATGGGAGGCAGATATTGTGTTTGGGAGTACCCAAAGATTGGGTATACCTCTTTTTTATGGTGGACCTTCTGCTGCTTATTTCGCTACACGAGAAGAATATAAGCGTCACATGCCCGGAAGAATTATAGGTGTGTCGAAAGATAAATACGGGCATTTGTCATATAGAATGGCATTGCAGACGCGTGAACAGCATATAAAGCGAGAAAAAGCAACCTCCAATATATGTACAGCTCAAGCATTGTTGGCAACGATGGCAGGCTTTTATGCTGTTTATCATGGAAGTGATGGTCTTAAAAATATAGCAAAACGTATCCATAGCATTGCGAACTGGTTGAATGAACAGCTTATCCGATTAGGATATACAGAAAGAAATAAAACCTTTTTTGATACACTTCGTTTGCATTTACCTAAGGATGTTTCCCTGCAAAGGTTACAAGCCATAGCATTGAACAAGAAGGTCAATTTGCGTTATTATGCAGAGGATGAAGAAGTTGGCATAAGTATTGATGAAACAACGACAATCGCAGATGCTAATTTGTTGCTGACTATCTTTAGTATTGCTGCAGAGGAGCAAGCACACGATGTCGATGATATTTCGGACAGTTTATCGTTGCCAGATGAATTTCGGCGTACAACTTCATTTCTGACTCATGAGATATTTAATTGTTATCATACTGAGACAGAAATGATGCGTTATATAAAAAGATTGGAAAGGAAGGATGTTTCGCTTGCACATTCAATGATTTCTTTAGGATCGTGTACAATGAAACTGAATGCAGCAGCAGAAATGCTTCCTTTAAGTAATGCTGCTTGGATGAATGTTCATCCGTTGGTTCCCGAAGATCAGGCACAAGGTTATCGTCAACTTATTCAGAATCTGTCTCGGCAGTTGTTAGCTATTACAGGATTTGAGGGAATAACATTCCAACCCAATTCGGGGGCTGCTGGTGAATATACAGGTTTGCGGATTATCCGTAGCTATATGGAAAGTATTGGTGAAGGGAATCGTAATTTGATTTTAATTCCTGCTTCGGCTCATGGTACCAATCCTGCATCGGCTGTTCAGGCTGGATATGAAACGTTGACATGTGTATGTGATGCATGTGGGAATGTAGATATAACAGATTTACGCATGAAAGCGGAAGCAAACAAAGAAAGGTTGGCTGCTTTGATGATTACTTATCCGTCAACACATGGTATATTTGAAAGTGATATAGTAGAAATTTGTAAAATAATTCACGATTGCGGGGCGCAAGTGTATATGGACGGAGCTAATATGAATGCTCAGGTTGGGTTGACAAATCCGGCAACCATTGGGGCTGACCTGTGCCATTTGAATCTGCATAAAACGTTTGCGAGTCCTCATGGTGGTGGCGGACCGGGGGTAGGTCCTGTATGTGTTGCCAAACATTTGATTCCGTTTTTACCGGGACATGAGATTTTTGGCAATGATAAAAATGAGGTCTCTGCTGCTCCTTATGGAAATGCCGGGATACTTCCGATTACTTATGGCTATATTTGCATGATGGGTGCAAAAGGTTTAGAGCAGGCAACAAAGATTGCCATTTTAAATGCGAATTATTTAGCTGCCATGTTATCCCAAACGTATGGTATTGTTTATAGGGGTGTGAATGGGTTTGTAGGGCATGAGCTGATATTGGAATGTCGCAAAATTCATGAAAATAGTGGAATAACGGAAAATGATATAGCCAAACGATTGATGGATTATGGGTATCATGCTCCTACGTTGTCTTTTCCGGTTCATGGTACATTGATGATAGAGCCTACAGAAAGTGAGAGTTTGCGTGAATTAAACAATTTCATTGAATGTATGTTGTCTATTTGGCAGGAAATTAAAGAGATAGAAGATGGCAGTGCTTCTAAAGAAGATAATGTCTTAGTTAATGCGCCACATCCTGAATATGAAGTCGTTTCAGACCAATGGTTGCATCCTTACACACGGGAAAAGGCTGTATATCCGATACAAAGTGTACGCGATAATAAGTTTTGGATCAATGTGGCGCGGGTAGACAACACATTGGGCGACCGTAAATTATTGGCCACTCGTTATGGTAGTTTCGATATAGGTTAAAGAACAAATAGTGCCCTTTAACCTACATCAAAAAATGGATATTGAGGCGTTTTTATGTTCTCTTTTTCAATGTTTTGTTTTAGGAATGCTTATTTCCGTAGCATCAACGATTTGAAAGGAGAAGGGTAGGGCGTCTCAAATATCATTTGTTCGCCTGTGACCGGATGATAAAAGCAGAGTTTGAATGCATGGAGAGCCAGTCTTCCCAACGGATCGACATTGCTTCCGTAACGCTCGTCGCCGACAATAGGGTGCCCTATTGTTTGCATGTGTACACGAATCTGGTTTTTACGACCAGTTTCTAACTGCAGTTCTATTAGCGAATAATTATTGGCTCGCTTGATGGTGTGATAATGTGTAATAGCATATTTCCCGCCATTGTCCGTCGGCGATGAGCTGACGTACAGTTTGCGATCTGTCAACCAAGATCGGACGGCACCTTCATTTTCCTCCATGCTGCCAGATACTATGGCAACATATCTGCGGTCGTAAACAATATTGTGCCAGTTATCGCGTAGCGTATGTTGGGTCTTTTCATCTTTGGCATACATCATGATGCCCGATGTTTCACGGTCTAAACGGTGAACTACATAAATCCGATTGTTTTGGTGCTGGCGTTTTACATATTCATTAAGAATATGTTGTGCTGTACGTTCTTTTTGCTTTTCGTTGGCAACCGATAAAAGTCCTTCTTTTTTCTCTACAACAATAAGGTACGCATCTTCGTATAAAATTTTCAGTAAAGGATGTTTAAATTCATACTTATGCTTTTTTTTGCTGATTTGTACAGTCATGCCGGGCTGTAGCAGAAAGTTATATTGTGTTTGAATGGTATTGTTTACCAATACCATTTTGTTCGTTAATAATGCTTTTGCACGAGTACGGCTTATTCCTGCCATTTTGTTCATTAAGAAAGCCATAAGTTCTGCCGGTTCCTTTACTTGAAAAACCGTATATTTCGTCATGGCATGTGCATGAAAATCTCTTGGCGTTTTTTTATTTTTCGGTATCATTTTATATTAAAGATTATCGTCTTTCCAGCAATACGACATTTTCAACATGGTGAGTGTGAGGGAACATGTCTACCGGTTGTATTTTAGTTACTTCATAATTACAGTCGAACAGTTGTAAATCGCGTGCTTGAGTTGCCGGGTTGCAGCTTACATACACAATCCGTTTCGGGTTGGCAAAAAGAATTGTGTCGATAACATCTTTATGCATACCGGCACGTGGAGGGTCGGTGATGATGACATCGGGATGTCCATGTTCGTTTATGAAGTCTTGTGTAAGAATATCTTTCATGTCGCCGGCATAAAACAACGTGTTCGTAATGTTGTTTATTTCCGAATTAACCTTTGCATCTTCTATAGCTTCAGGCACATATTCAATGCCAATAACCTTTTTAGCCTGTCTGGATACAAAGTTGGCAATAGTTCCTGTACCTGTATATAAATCGTAAACCAGTTCGTTTCCTGTCAGATTTGCAAAGTTGCGAGCTACTTTGTATAATTGGTATGCTTGCTTTGAG
>DXCG01000180.1 GCA_019116145.1 Candidatus Phocaeicola gallistercoris | reverse complement strand
AGGCGTATGTTCGGTGGTCTGCACCAAATTGGGCGCAATAGCGTCTTTCAGCAAGACCGTAATCGCGCCAGCCACGCCCAAGTTTTTCACCGTAAACGGTTTGTTATCTACGGTAAAACCTAACAGGATATTCTCGATGCGCCGACGGAGGTCTGCCTCGCCTTTCGCCAGGCAAAGGATTGCCATAATCTCCGAAGCGGGTGTGATATCGAAGCTCGATTCGCGGGTGATGCCGTTGGTTTTGCCTCCCAATCCGGTCACGATATACCGCAAACCGCGGTCATTCACGTCCAGTACACGGTTCCACAGCACTTCCTTCATCGCAAAACCGTTGTCCTGATTCTGATACATATAATTATCGAGCAAAGCGGCAATCATGTTATGCGCCGAAGTAATGGCGTGGAAATCCCCCGTGAAATGCAGGTTGATTTTCTCCATCGGAAGCACCTGGGCGTATCCTCCTCCGGCTGCCCCGCCCTTCATTCCGAAACACGGTCCGAGTGAAGGCTCACGCAAGGCGCAAAAAGCCTTCCGTCCGATACGGTTCAGCCCCAAGGCAAGCCCGATGGATACGGTGGTTTTTCCGATACCGGCTTTGGTCGGGGTAATGGCGGTCACCAATATCAGGTTGCTTCGCTTCACCTTCTCTTCATCAATCAATGCTTCCGAGACTTTTGCCATATAGCTTCCATAATGATGCACTTGGTCTGTCGGAATCCCATAATTCTGGGCTATCTGCTTAATTTTCATCAGCTCCGTACTACGAGCTATTTCTATATCTGACTTCATACCTATCAAAAATGGAGTACAAAAATACAAAAAATTACAGAAAAAGCCGTAAAAACTCAGATTTCCATACAACATAATATATTGTACCAAGCATTGTGTATAATTACTGGTTTACATTAGTCATAACATGTGTACTCAATGGATGTGCTTTAATTAAAGATTTGATTTTGAGAAACACAAACGAGGCTGTCTCAAAATTATAGATTAATATAACCTTTGATTTAATAGGATTTACCTTTGAAATACTTCCCCAAACAACTGTGTCGTAAAAGTTTTTACTTTCTAAATGAAGCTTCAGCTTATGCAGAATATGAAACAAACTAATTACATCTCAGTCATACTTTTCTGTGAAGTCTGCAAAAGAAAGGATATCGCCGTTTGTATCAACGACGGTTTGTGTGCCACCCTCTACAATACAATAAGAATTTATTTCTAATAATTCGCAGACATGTCGCATTATAAAATCCATATCTTTACCCTTTGGAAAAACGATATGCATTCCATGAAACCAATAGTCGTTAGATAATGTAGTATAAAACCGCCATTGAGCATTAAGTTCGCATAAGAATGCCAATAATCTATCAAAATGGTTTAGGTTTGTAGATATTTCCACACAATACCCATCACCGAAATGCCGGTAGAAGTCTTTTACGGGAAGTAATTCAAAGGTCATATCTGTTTTACGACAGCAAAGCCAATATGCCAGCACAGACCAATGCCACTATCACCCAAAAGATGAGCGACAGACAACCAGATATTGACTCTATGATTTTATCAATGATTTTCATAATATAAAGCCATACAGATAAAATCTATGAAATAGAAATATATCTGCATGGCAAATGCCTAAAATAGTAAATAATCAAATGGTTCTTATAAAACTTCCATTTTCTTTTCGTAACTCTGTTTTACCTTTATCTGTGGTAACAAGAATATCTTTACCAGAAAACCTTGCTTGAACTGCACCACGGTCTACGATTGTACGAACTAGACTTCCATTACTCTTACGAAGTTCCACTTTACCATTTGACCTAGTAATGAGAACCAATGTCTGATCTGAATTGAGGTCTGCAAATACAGCTCCGCTATCCAAGATTGTACAAATAAGACTTCCGCTGTCTTTTCGCAATTCTACTTTACCCCCCGATTTAATTTGTACGATATTCATAATCTCAAGTATTTATTTGTTTTGCCTACTCTTTTAGGTTTTCGGCTTCTCCATTTATTTAATATTTATTTAAATTGATATGTATCCGAGACACGCTCCCAGACACATTTGTTCTCTTGGACAGATTTTTCCTTGTTAAGGCGGAACACGCCTACAAAGCGGTAGAAACAGAAGCCTAAATCATCCTCTGAGCGTAAGAAAGTAACTCTTGTTTCTTCGGGAGCGGCAAGCCATT
Organism: Candidatus Phocaeicola gallistercoris; assembly: GCA_019116145.1. Classification (GTDB taxonomy): domain Bacteria; phylum Bacteroidota; class Bacteroidia; order Bacteroidales; family Bacteroidaceae; genus Phocaeicola; species Phocaeicola gallistercoris. The sequence continues at coordinate 26,535 of DXCG01000180.1, read as the reverse complement.
GCTTGAGATGATCCACTTGAGTGACAGACTTGTTCTCCTTTGTTGGATATTCGTAGATGTACATGCCATCCGGTGACGGCTCGTTGCACCAACGGGTATGGTTGGTGTTCGGCCACCATATAATCCATCCTTTCTTGTTCGGGACACCTGCGCCAGAAGCCCGCAGGAAACCACGATGCTTGGGCTTAGTCCCGAATACTGCCGCGACATCATCCACAGTGCGCAGGCATTCATTATCCTCCACTCTCAGATAACCTTTGTTCCGGTGGTATTCCACGGAAAGGGTGCTCACATCGTCCCAAGGTTTGAAGTTTTCGCCGAGTTCCGAAATGCGTTGTTTGATGAGCGAGACTACCTCTGTGATTTGGCGATGGATTTCATCCAAAGGTTTCCAATGGATTACCTCTTTCCCGTCCTGACTTTCCGCCTTGGTTCCACAGACTATAGTGCAAAGTGCCGAATGTGTGATATCCATTATTTTCTCATTGCGTAACTTATCTCTCTCGATATTGTTCTCGTGGAAAGGCTCGTTAACCTCTATGAAGATGTTGAGTTGAGGCAGATACAAGTCGGCGAGCGCATACTTGTCTTTGTCTATTCTAACATATTGTTGCACGACAAACTTCACGCGGTCGTCGTCCAATTGGTGCCATATCCTACTTATGGCATAAGATTCCGTCTTTTTCTTGCTAATCTTGGCAAACAGACGTTCCATATACTCCAATTTGTAATCCATATTTTTAATATTTAAGGTTTATACCATTTCTTCTGCTAAGGGAAAAGAAAAAGGACACAGCCTTCTCTTTTCGCTTCTTTGTTTTGGTAGGTTCTGGTAAAACCTCGGAACTCAAATAAGGAAAAGCAGTCTGCGCCCTTTGCAGGGTACAAACCCACCTTTCGACTTATCATTTGGAGTTCCATAAATGTACCAGATTTACCAAAACCAAATAACTTGCCTACAAGTTGTTTGCAATATGTCTTTAATTTCTTATGTCTGTTTCGATACCTCCTTTTTACTTTGGTTCGGTTACAAAGTAACGGATAAAATTCGAGAAAGACAAAGATTTGCAGACAATATCGCAGACTGCCACACAAATGGGGGCTTGTTTTGAGAATTATACGCACAAGCATCATGGAAATTGCATTTCAAATGTTAAATTTTCATTAGGACATGTATTTTTCTTTTCCGTTCCTTTCCGTATCGGTTAGAATCCCCTCATTCGGCTGTAGAATCGTAGATGCAGGCTTCCTAGTAGTCACTGTGTACACCCCATGCATTCTTCCGCCTCATCAAGAAGGAGCTTTATTGCTTTCTTTAGTCTTCCGAGGTGATTTTTGCTATTTCGGTACGACTTCTTTTATGCCTAATCAGATATGTTTTGCCAACAGATTAAAAAACGTTAATATCCCAAAGATGTATAACAATACTACAATTTATTTGATTTAATTTGCCACGCTAAAAATTCATATCATGAAAATTTTCTTCTTTTCTCTACAAGTTTTGTTGCTTCTATCGTTTCTTGTTAGTTGTACTTCTTCTCAGCGCACTGAACTATATTATAACAAAAGTTTTGATGAAATTAGCCATATAGCCTACGAGAAAAATAAAAATTTCTGTGTAGTTTTATTAGACTCTACGCAAAGAGCATCGCAAAGCTATCAACAAAGATTAGAAAACAAAAAGTTAGAAAAGAATGTTATTTACAATTTAGCATATTTAAATCACTCTATAAATGAATGGTATGAAAAATGGTTATGCCCTATTTATCTACCAACTACATGCGTTTTTTCTTCAAACGGAACACTCATTGATTTAATTCCGGGAGGAACAAAAGAAGCATTCTTATATACAGCCAAAGCTTTAGACGAAACAATAACAACCCAATATCACTATGCAAATCATTTCAAAATAGACAAATCAACACTCATTCCTCTATTAGATAAAGTATTGAAAAGCAAAATCGACTTGGAACATGGTGTATATTCTGGTCTTATAGATTCAATAGTTAATACATTACATTATCCTTATGTCTATTACATTAAAATGATAGGCGAAATGATAAATAATGATTCTACCAATGCACTATCTACAGCAAAAGATATGATAAGATTGGAAACACCGAGTTATCTGGAATTGTACAAAAGCGAGTTCATCACTGCAAAGAAAATCATAAATCCAAATTTCAATATAGCCGATGAACCTACCATACGGGTCAATGAAGATGTGATAACATTATCTGATGTAAAAAATGGAGGGGAAAGACCTTTTAACATTACAATACACAATGACGGAGAGCAACAATTAAAAATTTCTAATATAATAAAAAGTTGTTCATGCTTAGAACTTGATTCAATTAATTCTTCATTCATTGTGCCTCCCAAAGATTCAATACAAATAAATTTCATTTTTAGAGCAGAACAACAAGGAGAAATTATCCGTGATATATTTATTGCATCGAATGGAATAAATAAACCTATACTATATATACAGGTATTAGCAAATGTAATGTAATACAATCCGATCAGCGTTTGTTTGTTTATTAATTAATTAATAAAAATCATGTATCATGAAGAATTTATTTTGGGGGCTTTTGATAGTTACCCTATTTATGCAAAGTTGTTCTCAAGACGAATCTATTGACGAAATATTAGATTCAAGAATTGAGATGAATCTTCCAAAAGAAATTGAAGCATATGGAAAAGCTGTTGCTGCTGAGATAAAAACAACAGTAACAAACATGGTAGAAAAAGGTATTGATTACTCTGAAATACCAGATACTATAAATTTCCGTAAACGTTTCTTTTCTGATTGGTATAGTTCAAGTCCCAGCATAGTCCAAACACGTGCTGTAAAAGCAGAATATCCACAGGATATGAGTGTCGCTGAATTTGCTGAAAAATATCAGATGCTTACTGATATTCAAAAGGATTTTATACACAAAATTATTCAAGAATGCAAGCAAAGTTCATCTGACAAAGACCTATTAAAGCGTTTAGTCGCTCTGAAAAACGAAATTTGTATTCATGTTCCAGATATAGAACAAGAAAGGCTATTAAATGTCATATCTGTATTATTTTACAGCATACAAACTATTTCAAAAATGGAAGCGGAAGGATTAATGCTAAGGACTCCGTATAATTATAACAACCTTCAATTAACCAAAATAAAAACCCGGTCACGGGAAGAAGGAACATCGGTTTTACCTTCCGGATGTAGACATTTTTTAGCGGCAGTATGGACTATTGCGGTAGGAGAGCCTACACCTGCGGGGGAGATTGTTGCTTCTATAACAACTATTGTTTTAGTTTCAGGAGCTATTGTTTATGAGGTTGTAACCTGTATGCAAGATTATAAGGAAAATAAAAAGTACTGTACGGAAAAATATGTAGAATGCATAGATAAAAATCATAAATGGAATAAAGATAATTCTGGAGGGGCAGGAAAAACAATGTGTGAAGTGTGTCTTCGTTATTGCATACAACAAGAAGTGTGGGACTGTCCGCGTCCAATTTAACTATATATCATGTTAGCTATTGAAATACAAATAAATAGAGAGCAGCACTATGTGATTGCTGCAGAAAACATCGCATTTATAGACATTGAATATGGAGACCCAAGCCAAAGACTGGATGATATATATGCATTTGGAACAGATGATTCCTGCAGCTACACATGGTATTGGCAAACACCTCATCAAGGAGACCATATCAAAATACGCATAGTCGATGTCGATAAAAGTATGATTTCTTCCCCACAAAGTTGCAAGAAAAAAGACCGGAAAGAAATGAAACGGGAATTTGAACAACTCAAAGAAGAACTCACAAATATGAGATTGTTATGAAAGGATTACGGGTCAAAAGCTATATAAACAACCAGGAAAAGCTTCAAAAGGTCGCTATTCCAGATGCTGTTGTAGCTATAATGGTTAATGTAAAATCAAGCGACAGTGCATTTTGGAGCATTTCCGGAATGGAAGGGAATATCCATCTTACATGGGATGGAGGAAGCCTTGGGGTTGGAGATGAGATTGAAGTCGAACTGACCGAAATTGAAGAACCTACTCCCTGCCTTAACAAAGTGGCACATGAAACATTAATCGAACGAATGACCAAGATCGAGAAACAAGATACCAACGAGCAGGAAATACAAGAATGGAAATTGCAACGCTACTATCGGCTGAAGAAGATTCTGGAAGAAGAAGGATTATTGTGACGTATTGATTCGTTTCATGTTAAAATACAACTTGCTAACAATGTCAATATACCGGCACAAACCAATGCCACTATCACCCAAAAGATGAGTGACAAGCAGCCGGATATTGACTCTATGATTTTATCTAGTCATCAAGACAAATGGCAAAAATATCATATTATGTTCCCTATATTTCCTTGATATTTTATTTTTTCCTCATGAGAAATTCTCTATCATCATCTATTTGCATTATGGATATTTTATTCGTTTATTCCGATGAAATTACATAACTTTGCTTATCAATAATATGATAATAATATGAATAATTTCAATTTTTACACCCCAACAGAATTTGTTTTCGGGAAAGATACAGAAATTCAGACGGGAACATTGATAAAAGCCCATCGTGGGAGCAAAGTTCTAATTGTTTATGGTGGAGGTTCGGTTGTACGAAGCGGTTTATTAAGCCGCGTCAAACAATCGCTCGATACAGCCAATATAGCCTATGTGGAAATGGGCGGAGTACAACCCAATCCAACCGATCCTAAAGTGTATGAAGGTATTTCCTTAGGAAGAAAAGAAAAAATCGATTTCCTATTGCCGGTTGGTGGAGGTTCTGTAATAGATACAGCCAAGGCTATTGCTTTAGGAATACCTTATGAAGGAGATTTTTGGGATTTTTATGCCGGAATCAGTATACCGGAAAAAGCATTGCCTATAGGAGTTGTACTAACAATTCCGGCTGCAGGAAGTGAAGGATCGGGTAACTCTGTCATCACGAAACTGGACGGACTAAAAAAAATCAGCTTACGAACACCGAAAGTTTTACGCCCTGTATTTGCTGTTATGAACCCGGAATTGACATTTACTTTACCGTCATGGCAAACAGCGTGCGGTATTACAGACATGATGGCTCATATCATGGAACGTTATTTCAATAATACTCCGGAAGTAGAAGTGACCGACCGCCTCAGTGAAGGGTTATTGAAAGCTATTATCGATGAAGCCCCGCGTGTGCTTTCTGAACCTGAAAACTACGAAGCGCGGGCAAACATTATGTGGGCAGGTACATTAGCCCACAATGGTATTTGCGGAACCGGTTGTGAAGAAGATTGGGCATCACACTTCATGGAGCATGAAATCAGTGCTGTTTATGATGTATCTCACGGTGCTGGACTGGCTGTCATTTTCCCTGCATGGCTGACATATATGGCAGAACATCACCCTGAAAAAGTTGCACAATATGCCATACGGGTATGGAATGTTTCACCACATGCAGACAAACATGCCACTGCATTGGAAGGCATTGCACGACTAAAGGCATTTTTACACAGCATTGGTATGCCTCTTACTTTTCATGAATTGGGGATTGATGAACCAGACATCGAACTATTAGTCAACAAATTGCATGCAAACAAAGGAGACGTAGTAGGAAAATATCTGCCTTTAGACCGCAATGCAAGCAAACAAATTTATGAAATTGCCAATACATAATAAAAAAAACATCATGAGGAATCTCCCTATTCCTATAGGGAAATTCCTTTAAACAATAGGACAAATCATTCGTTTGTATTATTTTCCCCAATTATATTTGCTGTAAATAAAAAAAGAAATGGAGGCAAATATGAAGACACATGCAAAAAATATTTTTTTTACCATATTTCTATGTGTAAGTTTTATATTTACATCATGTGAAGGTGGGATTGACATTGAAATAGGAAATTGGTCGGACGATTATCGCGAAGCAACCTATTACTTATGCAACAGGGTATGGACAGACGAATGGTATGACAATCACGACACATATTGCTATCAGGAATTATATTTTTATTCCAATAATACAGGGGTAGATTATCTTTATACAGAAGACAGGTTTGGAAATATACAAGAATCGACTTATCATTTCACATGGGACTGGTGGGATTCGTTTTATACAAGTATCCGACTGGATTATGGAGATTCTTTCGCGTATATGGAAAACATTCGCATGGACAGGAATCATTTAGATTGCATCCTCAACGGATACCCTGTCTCTTTTATCGGAAGATAGAATTATATTAATTTATTATGAAATAACAAAAAACATGAAAAGTATAAAAATCATGACCGCAATCGCATCACTAATGGCTACAACATTGGCTTGTGATACAATAGAAAAAAGTACAGATACAACAGTCATCGGGAAACAGCAGGACATCGCCATCGAGAATGGTCTCATGAGCCCTGAGGTATTATGGGCAATGGGACGTATCGGTTCCCCAAGTGTTTCTCCTGATGGTAAAAAAATTGCCTATACGGTTTCATATTATAGCGTAAAAGAAAATAAAGGGCATACCGTTATTTATGTAATGAATGCAGACGGTTCCGAAAACAAACAGCTTACCACTTCTTCCGACAGTGAAAACAGTCCTGCTTGGATAAAAGAAGGAAGCAAGTTGGCTTTCCTGACAAACGGACAAGTATGGGAAATGAATCCCGACGGAACAGAACGTTGCCAACTGACGGATTACAAAGAAGGCATTGATGGGTTTGCTTTCTCGCCCAATGGGAAAAAACTACTTTTTATCTCGCAGGTAAAGACCGTAAAAACAACAGCCGAAAAGTATCCCGATCTTCCCAAGGCCAGCGGCATCATTGTAGACGATCTGATGTACAAACATTGGGATGAATGGGTCACGACTGCACCTCATCCTTTCGTTGCCGATTTTGACGGAAGAAGCATTAGCAACGTAAAAGACATTTTAAAAGGAGAACCTTACGAAAGTCCAATGAAACCATTTGGTGGCATCGAGCAATTGGCATGGAGTCCTTCTTCAGACAAAATCGCTTACACATGCCGCAAAAAAACAGGATTAGCGTATGCCACATCAACAGACTCGGACATTTACCTGTATGATCTCCAAACGGAAGAAACGGAGAATCTATGCAAAAATGAAAACGATACTGGAAAACTCCAATCTGATGGTTACGACATTAATCCACAGTTCTCGCCCGATGGAAAGTTCATCGCCTGGCAAAGTATGGAACGTGATGGTTATGAAAGCGACTTGAACCGCTTAGTCGTACTCGATTTAGAAAAGAAAGAAAAATTCAATGCGTCCAGTGCTTTCCCTACAAATGTGGATACTTATGTATGGAACCCAACATCGGATGGATTTTATCTGACTGGCACATGGCATGGCACTGAGCAAATTTATCGACTTGGTCTGAATGACTGGAAGGAAAATAAAGCTCCTGAAAAAATTACCGAAGGACTACACGATTACGGCAACATCGTTATGAACGGAAACGAATTAATTGCAACCCGTCACTCCATGAGTCAGGCAGACGAACTCTATGCGGTTCCTGTTGAGTTTAATGGAAAATATTCCGAAACGACTCAATTAACTACGGAAAACAAACATATCTATGACAAATTGGAAATGGGACGTGTAGAAAAACGTTGGATTAAAACAACCGATGGTAAAGAAATGTTGACATGGATCATTTATCCTCCACAATTCGATGCAAATAAACAATACCCTGCCCTGCTCTATTGTGAAGGAGGACCTCAAAGTCCTTTAAGCCAATTCTGGAGCTACCGCTGGAATTTCCAAATTATGGCAGCAAACGACTATATTATCGTAGCACCTTGTCGCCGTGGCATGCCGGGATTCGGAGTAGAATGGAACGAAGCTATCAGTGGCGATTATGGAGGACAATGCATGAAAGATTACTTGACCGCCATTGATGAAATAGCTAAAGAACCATTCGTGGATGAAAACAGATTGGGATGTGTTGGTGCCAGCTTTGGTGGATTCTCTGTATATTGGCTCGCTGGACATCATGACAAACGATTCAAAGCGTTTATTGCCCACGATGGCATATTCAATATGGAAATGCAATATCTGGAAACAGAGGAAAAATGGTTTGCCAACTGGGATATGGGTGGTGCTTATTGGGATAAAAACAACAGCATTGCACAACGTACATTTGCAAACTCACCTCACCGTTTTGTCGATAAATGGGATACTCCTATTCTTTGCATCCATGGCGAAAAAGATTATCGAATCCTCGCAAATCAAGCCATGGCTGCTTTCGATGCAGCAAAAATGCGTGGAATCCCTGCTGAATTACTCATTTTTCCAGACGAAAACCATTGGGTTCTTCAACCACAAAATGGGGTATTATGGCAACGTACATTTTTCAATTGGCTTGATAAATGGGTAAAAAACACTTCTACAAAACATTAAAAAAAGGCTGCCTTATGGCAGCCTTTTTTAACCAATAATGGTACAAACTCTAAAATGAGAACCAATTTATCGAAATGTGATAAACCTATTGATTGCAAAATTAATTGACCCATATACAAATAAGCCAAGAAACTGTGCTAAGTATTCATTACATCCTATAACTTCCACCAACATTAACAAAAAAAGGAATTGAGCTAAATATGAAACAGCAAACGCGCTACTAAAATATAGTATTTGATGCCATAATGTATTTTTCTTATTTGTTGTTGTCAGTGAAAATATCCAATACTTACACCATATAAAATTATGAATCTGAGCAATAACGTAAGCAGCTATATTGGCTGTTAAATAATCTTCACCCTCTACATGCATCAAAAGCCACACAACCAAAGCCGTAATTATAGCATTTAGTGTCCCCACAATAGCAAAACGAACGATACGAACAGATTCTTTCATACTAAGATTTATATAACATGTTCATGCTCCAATAAAGAATATCCATTTTTGAACAATAACATTATCTTTCCTCTTTCTTGATTTGTACTACTAAATTCAATTCATCTAATTGTTTTTGATCAAGGATACCTGGAGCATCTAACATTACATCGCGTCCAGAATTGTTTTTCGGAAACGCAATACAATCACGTATTGAATCAAGACCCGCAAACAATGATACCCAGCGGTCGAGACCATATGCAAGCCCTCCATGAGGAGGAGCTCCAAATTTAAAAGCATTCATCAAAAAGCCAAACTGTTCTTGTGCCTTTTCTGGAGTAAATCCCAAAATTTCAAACATTTTCTCTTGAAGCGCAGAATCATGGATACGAATAGACCCCCCACCAACTTCTACACCATTTACTACCATATCATAAGCATCAGCACGTACAGCCGCTGGATTAGTATCCAATAAAGGAATATCTTCATCTTTCGGATGAGTAAACGGATGATGCATAGCCATCAAACGCCCTTCTTCTTCACTCCACTCGAACATTGGGAAATCAACAACCCATAAACAAGCAAATTTATTCTTATCACGCAAACCTAACTGATTACCCATTTCCAAACGAAGTTCACATAACTGCTTGCGAGTCTTCATCACATCATCCCCACTCAATATTAAAATTAAGTCCCCCGGTTTTGCATCAAACGCTTCTTTCATTTGTTGAAGCACCTCTTGGCTATAGAACTTATCTACACTCGACTTCACATTTCCGTCTGCCTCAATGCGTGCGTACACCATACCTTTTGCACCGATTTGCGGACGTTTCACAAACTCGGTCAGCTGGGCAAGCTGCTTACGGGTATAGTGGGCGGCACCTTCGGCACAGATACCGCCAATGTAAGCCGCATTGTCGAATACCGAAAACCCATAACCCTTCAATACGTCCATCAATTCGACAAACTTCATGCCAAAGCGCAAGTCGGGCTTATCACTTCCGTAATACTTCATCGCATCTGCCCACGGCATCCGTTGGAACGGTTCGGTTAGTTCCACGCCACGCAATTCCTTAAACAAATGCTTAGCCATGCCCTCGAACATCTGAATAATGTCTTCCTGCTCTACAAAACTCATTTCGCAATCTATTTGGATAAACTCAGGCTGACGGTCGGCACGCAAATCCTCATCACGGAAACATTTTACAATCTGAAAATAGCGGTCGAAACCCGATACCATTAATAATTGTTTCAAGGTTTGCGGAGATTGAGGAAGCGCATAAAACTGTCCCGGATTCATACGCAAAGGAACCACAAAGTCGCGTGCACCTTCGGGAGTAGAACCAATCAGCATCGGAGTTTCCACTTCGAGGAATCCTTTACTGTCGAGATAACGACGCACCTCCATTGTCATACGATGACGGAGTTCCAAATTCTTACGCACGGTAGTACGACGCAAGTCAAGGTAACGATATTTCATCCGAAGGTCATCTCCTCCGTCAGTATTATCTTCAATAGTAAATGGAGGCGTTTGCGCCGCATTCAGGATATTCAATTCCGACACGATAATTTCAATTTCACCTGTAAGGATATTGACGTTCTTGCTGGAACGTTCACTTACCATACCTTTTGCCTGAATCACATATTCACGCCCCAAGTGATTAGCCAGCTCACACAGTTCAGCATTTACTTCCGTATTAAAAACCAATTGAGTAATACCATAACGATCGCGAATATCTACAAACGTCATTCCTCCCATTTTACGCAAACGCTGTACCCATCCAGCCAGCGTCACAACTTTCCCTGAATCGGCAAGTCGCAACTCACCGCAAGTATGACTTCTAAACATATTATAATAGTTTACAAATTCTGAAATTACATAATTTAAGCAAAGGTAGTACATGTTTTTGACTTACGCAATAATTTTATAATCACAAACAAATGCACTATGACAATTAATAACCAATCACCAACAAACGGCTTAAAAAGAAAAATATTCAAGCCACATATCACACTTTAATTCATGATACCTGGCAAATTACTCCAACAATACGACAATAAAAAGGACGTTTTTACGTGAGACTGTTATTTATTCTTCTACGGTTATTCAAAGCAATCTGCATGCCCACAATTATTTTCATTAGGAACATACTATGAATGTTGTCCCTGATATTGGCATACATGCTTTTTTTTTAATTAGACAAGAACTTTTGGATAGCACAACCACAGACATATTACATAACGACCGATGTATGTAAAATAGCACTTTGAGCCAGATAATCGGATTTATCAGCATAGATATACAACACACTACCTTCTTTAATCGCATCTATAATAGGACGTGATAATTTCTGTGGAACAGCCGGACAGCCAAAGCTACGTCCCAAACGACCTCCTGCATGAATTACAGACGGATTAGCATAAGCAGCTCCATGCATTACGATCGCACGTTGACGGGCGTGGTCATTAATTCCTTTCTCCAATCCTTCCAAAATTAACGAATAGCCATTTCTCCCTTCATACGTCGATTCCGTCAGATAAAATCCCAACGAACTTTTATACGAGCCTTCTTCATTTGAAAAAGAGGTTGCATATTTATTTCCACTATTCTTTCCATGCGCTACAACCGATGAGAAAAGCATTTTTTTCCCCTTCATATCAAATACATACAACCGTTCTTGTGTAGAAGGTTTTGTAAAATCAATCAGTGTAAGAACCTCCCGTTTACGCTTTTCTATTCGACTATATCCGATTACAGCCTGACGAAAAGCCGCATAATTTACTTTCCCATCCAACTTCATTTCTTTATATAAATCCATACAATGATCGGAAACTTTCACATCTGAAAGTTCTTCTGTAACTTCCGGCTGACAAAAAATAGCACCAGACACTGAAACAATACTTATCAGCAATAATATAACAATACGCAACATAAGAATGCCTTTAGATATAGCAGCCGCAAAAGTACACATTTTTTTACTCAATCACAACTATCAATGTGTTTTCCAAAGGCATATAATCGAATACGTATTTTGCATGTGAAGTTGCATTACGCACACACATGTGCGACCGGGGAACTGTTCCCAACGACCAGCTATATTCTATCATCTGCGTTTGCGGAACATTTACCGGAACCCCATGTATATATGCTCCATTTGTAAATCGTGAAGCATACGGAGCATAGCCGCCTGTAGCCGTACCACCATCTTTCAAAAAAATCATCCGTACTTTTTTCTCTTGCAACAAAAACATGCCCAATGGTGTTTCTTGTGCATAAGGTGGACTATGCATACCGGTTGTTGCCGGATTCATGCTTCGGATAATCCACTTTCCCCTACTTACACGTTCTATCGTTGCAATATTCTGATCGTTACGGTCAACAAAAATCACATGATTGAATATCGTAGTATCAGAAAGTTGTTTCACATAACGCTTAGGAATCAACCATTCTCCCTCGATTGCGACTGGAGAAATACGAAAAAAACTACCTTCTTCTTTCTGCAGATATGCCAATGTGCCATCTCGCCCATACCGTTCTGGAACCAATGAATCGGAAGGCAAATATAAAGGTACAGACTGATAACGTTCTACTCCCAACGTATCGGAAACTCGCTTATATACATTCCTTACATATTTACGTACCAAAGGAGCCTCTCTATTTCTATTCTTATAATTGCTAAACACACACCATCGCACTGTATCACTCTGCATATTTTCAATAAATGCAAGACATTTACGCATTGTTTCCCACTTAAAACAACGGGTTGTATCACCATACGGATATGTATCGCCCAATGTATAACGATTATAAAGCAATTCTTTAGTTAAAACAATATCGGATGCGGACAATTTTTTACTAGTGAAGATTGCCGATTGTGCAAACGCCTTACACGCATTTTCCGACACGAAAAATGTCGAAACGTCTTTTGTCTGCTGTTTCGCACACCCTGAAAGCATCAGACAAAACGATATAACACTCCATAAAACCTTTCCCCTCATAGCCAATAAGTTAAGGTCTATACAAAGATAAACATTTTTTCTCATTTTCAAAATGATTGTTCACATTATAACTGTATAACAATCAAAAAAGAGATTTTATTAACCTTTTGGCCATTATTTTTATTTAAATAAAAGGTTATCTATATGAATTGTACATGCTATTGCTGCCAAGTTGAGGGCATTATCTTATCCCAAACTTAGATTATACCATTCACTATAAACATACGGTCTGGGGAAAAAAGCAAATCGAACTTTACAATGAAAAAGTGGGTGACTCTTAACACGACAACCCCCTTCCCATACGGAATCCGTATGGGAAGGGGATCACCAAAACATTTCGGAAACGTCAGTCCTTATTCCGGCAGTTTAAACCGATACAATTTATTAATATCCTCGTCCAAGAAAGAGACCGCATACAGTTCCTTATTCCGTTCAGATACGGCGAACGTAATAATTGGTCTATCCAGTTTCAACCGGTTTACAAAATTGCCGCCCCAATCGAACACAAGAATCTCAGGGTGGAAAGCGTTGAAATCCATCTCAACCTGCTGCTTGCCCATCAATATCCACATGACGTAAATGTAGTCATCCGTAGCATAAGGCTCCACGAAATACATCGTAGACGGATCGAAGTGGTGTTCCGAAGGCGATATGCCTACAGACTTGAGCAATTGCCCCTTAGTGTTATAAACACTGAAGAAAGGACGATGGTAATAGAAAGCTGCAAACCGTCCCTGATGCTCACTGGCACAAATCGCCTTTGCATAATAAGCATCTCGCTTTCCCAACAGTTCCGGAGCTTCCGGCTCCTTCACCTCGCCAAACGAACGTTCCTCCTTCGTGCTCGTGTTTAACAGGCAGAATTCCTTTCCTTGCTTTTGAAAGTCACTATTGAAGACGTAAGAATGGTCGCTTAAACGCTTAAAATTGTTTATCGGATTAACACGAGTCAGTATCAAATCGCTTGAATTCGTTTCCTGAGGAATAAAAGAGGTATCTCCGACCTGATAACGATATAGTTTATTCCTATATAATATTTCAAACTGTCTGCCACTCACATTAATCGCCTCCTTGTCTATCATGGAGAATTCATTAGGTCCTCCACCCCAATTGGAAAATCCATAAAGGTAGTTCAACCCGGGAAGACCGAATACTTTAAACAAATCTTCCTTCACATCATCAAAAACAACTAACTTGTCTTCTGCAATATATAACTTTGCCGGTCTATATAGTTCACCGGAAAACGATACCGAGTCTCCATGCAAGGCGATTGCCTCGTCCGGTAATTGAATCTCTGACATCTTGTCCGCATCTCCTCCCGCACATGCAAAAAGCAACGAAAAGAAAGGTACTATAAACAACTTCCTGTTCATTTTTTTATTTATTTTTTGCAAAATTAAGTAAATAATTCCATAATACAAATCTTTTTGTAAAAAAACATTTAATTAATCGCCTATAAGACATGGAGTCAATCTCGTATTGAGTATATTGTTTAACAAAAAGTTTCCAATCAAGCAAGCGGTCAATATTACAAGTATTGCAATAAGAAGAATCTATGTACATGATGCACTTCACCGTTTTATCTATAAAACCCATAGGCAAAGAATCTTCCCCATTCACTATGTAGTTCAATCCTTGAGGAATAATAACATTTAACCCTTTCATTTGCAGGTAATCCCTGCGAAAAGAAGAATTTTTACCACATGCACATAAGAGAAATAATAAGACTGACACATGTAGTATATATTTTATGGACATATATACCTACAAATTTATTTTATCCAAGTAATAATAAGCATTAATATGGAAAGAATTAATACACCTCCAACCAACCATAAAAGTACAGTTCCCTTATTCTTTTTTAAATTTATCTCTTTCCTATGGAGAAAGGTGATTATCGGATAAAATAAAAAGGAAATAGAGATAAGTACTAAAAATAAGTTATATATTGCATTTTCTAACGTTTTTAAAGTTTCATCAATAGTGCAGATTTGGTACCATATAGCAACCAACAATCCCCCCATGATAATAGCACTTAAAATACATTGAAATAAGGTTTGTTCTCCAGTTTTCATTTTTGTTCTTGTTTTAAAAATACATAAGCCATAACCTCTTTTTCAATTTCAATAGAGATTTGCAAGCTTATGTATTTCTGATTTTATAGTCATTTATAATAAACTTCCTAAAAAGTAAATAACTGAGATTAACACACTTGCAATACAAATTACATTTGCAAAGATTGCATAATATACCTGTACTTTTGGAAGCATATACGTATGACGGTATTTTATTAACGCAACCATGCTAGGAATGCACATTCCTCCCCAACAAAGAATACACAAAACGACAAATATCCGTATAGAGTTCTCTATAATAACAGCAGCACTAAGTGCTGCAATTGCTAAATAAAAAGCAGTGTTCAACTGTAAACCATATATTGTCAACACCGATGGCGTTGGATTATAAAAAATATTCGCTTTCATCATAACCATCCCATACAAAGTGTAAAACCTGCGATAAAAGTCCCTGCAGCTATAATAGGAAATCTCCCAACAACAGCCTTTGCAACACTTAAAGCCGACGCTTTAGTTAAACATTTAAAGGAGGCAACAGCTGATTTAAAAGCTTTGATAACATCGTTTACGGTATTTACATCCCCTAACTGCAACCCTGTAGTAACACTTATTAAACATCCTAAGACACGACTACTATCCCAGCATGCATCTTCTTCTGATTCAGATTCAGATCTAGTCTTTACTAATTTTGAGGACATAACACAAAATTTTTTCATTATTGTCGATATTAATATGATATAAATAAACTATATTCATTTATTTTTTTGCAAAATTAAGTAAATAGTTGTATAACAAAGTCTTTTTTTGTAAAAAAGTGTTAATAAACCATCGGTAAAAACGTAAGTTTGATATAAGGATAGAAATTATTCATCTGATAAATAAAAACAAAAAGGCTGTTGGGAATTTCCACCAGTATCAATTTCGTGCCTCCCACCATTTCCTTTCATTTTCTTTATCCTCACCTTTTACAAAAACACGGGCAGTTTTCCACCCAAATATGACCGCATACTAAAGAAACATCATCGTTTTTGGGGTATAAAAAAGATCGTTGCCTTGATTGTACTCCATACAACCAAGGCAACTTTCCAATAAATGTTTAAAAGCAAATTATCAGAAGCGAACCATCATTTCCACTACTATTTTATCTTGTTCCGATTCTAATGCTAGCGAATTGTCGTCGTAAAAATATTTTTCATAGTTTAAACGGAGATCGGCTTGAAAAGGTTTACCGAAACTGAATGTAAGCCCTCCTGTAACACGCTTGCGCTCGTGGTCGGTAATAACATAATCTATTCCATCTTCGTCCAGCTCATCGCTATTGTTTCCCATATAATCGAAACGTGCCAAAAATGAAACTTTCTTTATCAGACTTTCCTCCCTCTTGAAAAACCAATCATAATTAACAAAAGCGTCGACAGCCCATACGCTTTCGAAAGAAGAGTTTGCATAGTCTTTATACATTCCTTCTACCTCGAAATGCCAATTGTTCCAATCGTAATAAGTACCGACATCGTACATATAAATATTACGGTCGAACGGACGAATGCGTTGCGTACTCAGTGTAAGATTATAACCTTTGAAAGGCATTAACTCCAATTTTGCGGAATACGACAAAGCTTTGTGCCACCCTTTCTGCTCGGTAAGTCCAGACCCGCTGAACAATCCGGCTTCGACAGCAAAAGGAAAACCTTCTTTCATCGAATACTTCAACGTGGCACCTGCATCGCGCAAACTTCCCATCTGCTTGGCAATAAACGAACGATTGGCAAAATATTGCAGGTGAGGAGAACGATGGGCATCAATGGTAAACGGAACACGCATCTGGCCGATGGTAATATTTAACCCTTCAAGTGGAGTAACACGGGCGTATGCATCGAGCATTTTTATAACGCCTTCATCGCACAAATCGATTTCTGCCTTATAACTTACTACTGGAAGTAAATTGCCGGTTATGCTAAACCGCGCATTACGAACTTGAAAGCGTTGCTCATTAATGGTTGTCTGATATTCATATTTACCACGAACTGTTCCGTGAATTTCGGGTTTAAGGTCTTCCCATTTAAAATCTTGTGCATTAACCGACACTACAGACAATGCCATAAGGAGTAATGAGAGATATCTTTTCATGTCTCTTGTTTTATTTTTATTACATTGCAAATGTAAGGAATAAAAATAAACCAATCATGTCAAATCTATTACAAAAGCGTTACAGATTCTCCGGAAAACGAAGTGTTTCTACTTTTTCAAGACGAGTTTTCAGACGAGACATCTCCGACTTACGAATGCGTAAGCGCATAAAACAATCCATATCGTACAACTGTGATATGATTTCGGGCGACATTTCTTTTACAATCCGCATGACATCGTTCATAAACGGATACTCAAAAACAATCTCTATATCTTCATCGACTGTCTTTTCTATAATCTCTGCCGCACTTAATGCCTGAGAAGTTGCTGTCCGATAAGCAACAATCAGTCCGCTTGTTCCTAACTTAATTCCTCCAAAATACCGCACTACAATGACAAGGATATCGGTCAGTTCGAAAGAATTAATCTGCCCCAAAATCGGTTTTCCTGCCGTACCGGATGGCTCACCATTATCATTAGCCCGAAAGTTTTTCCGTTCGGCACCCAACATATATGCATAACAAACATGACGGGCATCGTAATATTTTTTTTGATAACAATCGAGCTGTGCTTTCACCTCCTCAATAGTCTGCACAGGAATAGCTATCGCAATAAACTTACTACGCTTTTCGGTATATATAGATTCCGACTGTTTTGTAATGGTTTTATAGGTATCGTCCACAGATTAACGATGTTTTAAGTGAGACAACTGCATACGGATAATATTTCCCAACGGTTTTCCTACAATGATAAGCGTTACAGCTATCAACACACAAATAATGCCGGTCACAATACGAGGTGTAAGTTGTTCGCCAAAAACAGAAACTCCTATAACCAATGCTGTAATAGGTTCTAAAGCCCCTAAAATAGCTGTGGGTGTAGAACCTACATAATGTACGGCTTTCGCCATCGTAATAAGCGAAATGATGGTAGGAAACAATGCCATACAGACCGGATTTATCCATAAGGAAGGAACGGTTATAATATCGAGTGCCAATCCGAATTTCAAACGAACCCCAAAAACAGTGATGCCAAACAGCAATGCATAAAATGTCAATTTTGAAGTTGGCATGGTTTTCAATATCGAACGATTGACCCCTATTATATAAAGAGCGTATGTCAATGAAGAAATAAAAACCAATGTTACACCAAACAAGCTCAATGTTTGTCCGCCATCTCCTTTATACAACAAAGAAATTCCCCAAAATGCCAACCCAATGGAAAGCATGGTAACAACAGATATTTTTTCTTTGAAAAATAATGCCATGATAATGGCTACCAACACCGGATAAACAAAAAGAATGGTCGACGCTATTCCTGCATCCATATAATTATAGCTAACAAACAGCGTCAACGAAGAAAAAGCCATAAGCAGTCCCATGACAAGAAGCGGCAATATTTCTTTCCGATGTAATGCAAACGATTGTTTCTGTATCTTCATCAGAATGCCCAGCATTATAACTGCCAGTCCGTAACGATAAAACAAAACAGAATCGGGAGATATTCCTACATTATAAAGCGGAAGGGCAAACAGAGGATTCAAACCATAACTTGCTGCTGCGATAGCTCCATAAGTAAAACCTTTTACGGATGTATTTTGCATCATACTATTTGACTTTTTATTTTCCCGCGCAAAATTATAAAATCCCTTATAATCTTTGTCCGACTGTCTTCATCTTTTTTTAAAAGACCATTAAAAAAAAGAGAGTGCCGAAGCACTCTCTCAAAAATCATTATGGATTTTCTACCTGATTTTTATTTATCAGATTCTTCCGGATGCTGACTGAATATTTCGTGAATCAGTTTCAAATCGAATTTGGGTGTACGGTCGTAATAAAAGATTCCGTTTTGTTCTTGCTCTACATCGGTCAGCTGAGTATAGCAATATCCCCAAACTTGATCTTTCAACTCTAAAATCACACGGATCTGTCCTTTCAAACGTTCTATGAATTCTTTTTCCGATTTAGGTGCCTCTCCATATCCCCAAGATCCACCAGCATTGACTTTATCTTGGTCTTTTACCCACTTGATACCTCCTACTTCATCGATCAAGAAAGGCATTTTGCCATCATAAACAGGGAAATTATATTCATCGGTAATCAACGGATCGTTAAATCCGAGATTGCGTCCTGCCGCACCTTGTATGTTATTAGGAGTCTGGAAAAACTTACCATCTTTATAAATAACCTCTTTCAATTTGGCAGGGTCTTGTTCGTAATTATGCATCGTCCAAATATCAGTTTTGATATGTACACCGCCACTGGCATCATTAATCGGACGTGTCGGGTCAAGCGATTTCGTTAAATCGTACAAATCGGCAGTAAAGCGCGGATACTGAACCCGATCCGGCCACCATTCTTCATTCATAGGAGTCCAAATAAGTAATGATGGATGATTACGGTCGCGACGTACCAATTCACTCCATTCGACAATAAAATTACGTGCAACTTCCACGCTGTTGGCATCCATACCCCAACTTGGTGCTTCACCCCATGTAATATAACCTAACTTGTCTGCCCAATAGTAATAGCGTTCTTCAAAAACTTTCTGATGCAAACGCGCTCCATTGAAACCAGCCTCCATAGACAACTCAATGTCTTTTCTCAAAGCTTCATCAGAGGGGGCTGTCCAAATACCATCGGGATAAAAACCTTGATCGAGCACCAATCGTTGATAATAAGGCTTGTTATTCAAATAAATTTTATTGCCTTCAACATGGACTTTCCGCATGCCAACATACGAATTTACTTCATCGATAACATTTCCTTCTTCATCCACTACCTGATACGTAAGGTCGTATAAAAAGGGAGAAGCCGGCGACCATAGTTTAGCCTTCTTTACAGGTAATACTATGATGGTCTGATTGGAAGCAGGAGCTTCTGAAGTAGCTACTATTTTTTTTCCATCTTTCAGTGATACTTTCAGCATAGCTTTCCCTTCATTATAAAACTGGGGATGGATAACAATCTGACTTTGATCGATATCTGTCAATACTTGAGCCGATTTCAATCCTTTATAATCGACAGCTTCCATCCAAACTGTTTGCCAAATTCCGGTAGTACGGGTATAATTACACCCTGCGGAATAAACACGCAGACTTTGTTTCCCTGCTCCCTGCATACCGGAACGTAAATCGCTCGATGCTTTTACAACCAAATGATGTTGTGCTCCCGGCTTGACATACGGAGTGATATCGATGCTGAAAGAAGAACTTCCTCCAAAATGACGACCAGCAAATTTACCGTCAATATATATTTCGGAAGTATAATAAACAGCACCAAAATTCAATAAAATTTGCTTCTTATCCCACATTTGAGGTATATCGATCGTACGATGATACCAAATGTGATTAATGAAATCTTTATGTTCTACCCCCGATAATTTACTCTCAGGGCAAAACGGAACAATGATCTTTCCATCGAAAGAAGTTGCCTGATGATAATTTTTTTCTTTTCCCGTGTTTACAAAATCGAATGTGTAATCCCATTCTCCGTTCAAGTTAATCCACGATTCTCTTTCAAATTGCGGACGTGGATACTCGCTGCGTGGCACATCGACAGCTATCGATTGCCCAATGCAACATAGCGCAAAAAGAATTGTCAATACTGTTGTTTTCATAATGTAATATAATTTTAAGATGTTTCCTGCAAAGAAAGTATTTTTTTGCATTGCACACAAATATAAAATTACTCATTTTACATAACATCTATGTACAAAAAAAATCGTCATCGGCTAACATTTGCCGACAACGATTTTTTCTTTATACTGAAAAGTATGCTTTTACTCCAATTTATGAATAACCAAACCCGAACGAAGTTTAGGTTCAAACCATGTAGTTTTGGGAGGCATAATATTCCCTGTATCAGCGATATCCATCAATTGTTTCATTGATACCGGATATAGGGCCAGTGCCATTTTCATTTCCCCGTTATCTACCCGTCTTTTCAATTCCTCCAATCCACGAATCCCCCCCACAAAATCAATCCGTTTATCGGAACGCAAATCTTTTATTCCCAATATTTCATCTAAAATCAATTTAGATGAAATAGTCACATCGAGCACTGCTATAGGATCATTATCATCGTATGTATCTGGCTTTGCTGTCAAACTATACCATTTACCATCTACATAGAGTGAAAAATTATGAAGAGCTTCCGGCCTATAAATTTCAGTTCCTTTTTCTTCTATTATAAAATGTTTTTTCAATGCCTCAATGAAATCGTCTGGAGTTAATCCATTCAAGTCTTTTACAACCCGATTATAATCTATTATGGTCAATTGATTGGCAGGGAAACACACTGCCATGAAATAATTATATTCTTCATCTCCTTTATGTGAAGGATTCTGTTTCGCTTTTTCAGCTCCGACCAATGCAGCAGCCGCACTTCTATGATGTCCGTCTGCTATATACATGGCAGGCATCTTATCGAAAATCCGTGTAATAGATTCGATATCTTTATCCTGATCGATAATCCAAAACGTATGTCCAAACCCATCTCCCGGTGCAATAAAATCGTATTCAGGTTCTTTTACTATATACGTCTGTACAATAGCATCAAGTTCCATATTTTCCGGATAAGCAAAAAACACAGGTTCGATGTTTGCATTATTCACACGTACGTGTTTCATGCGGTCTTCCTCCTTATCGCGACGGGTCAATTCATGTTTTTTTATTGCCCCGTTCATATAGTCGGGCACATAAGCTCCTACCACCAATCCATATTGCGTCCTGCCATTCATGGTTTGGGCATAAACATAGTAACAAGGTTTTTCATCCTGTACCAGCCAACCTTTTTCCTGAAATTTACGAAAATTTTCAGCAGCCTTCTCATAAACACGTGGATCATGCTCATCCGTACCTTTCGGAAAATCAATTTCCGGTTTAATAATATGATACAACGATTTCTCATTCCCTGCAGCTTCTGCACGTGCCTCTTCCGAATTAAGAACATCGTATGGGCGTGAAGCCACTTGTTCAATCAGGTTTTTAGGAGGACGAACACCCTTGAAAGGTTTTATTTTTACCATAGGTTCTACGATTAATAACAGATAATGAATAATAAACAACATGCCAACCGTCTTTATGACACATGACAGTCATTTATTATTCATTGTCTATTTATTGGGCTATTTTTATTTCTTATTGACACGGAACTTTTCACATCCGTCTTTAAAGAAGAATACAATCTGCTTTGCTGCTGCAATGCCGGCATTAATATTCGCCTCTGCTGTTTGAGCACCCATCTTCTTTGGAGTAGAAAAATAGCGTTCCGCAAATTGTGCCGCAAAATCAGAATGAAGCACCGGCATAATATCTGTTACATATTTAATATCCGGACGATCATTCATTAAACGAAGTAAACCTTTCTCATCTATCACTTCTTTACGCGCCGTATTCACCAATAATCCATTTTTCGGCATCTTTTTTACCAAATCATAACCAATTGAATTCTTAGTTTCTGCGGTAGCAGGAATATGTAACGATACAATATCACAAGTTTCATACAATGCATCTGCTGAATTTACAGCAATAACTCCATCTGCTATCATGGTTTCTTGTGGACAATAAGCATCGTACGCATAAATCTCCATGCCAAAACCTTTGGCTATACGCGCTACATTACGTCCTACATTTCCATACGCATGAATGCCTATTTTTTTTCCTTTCAATTCTGTACCAGACTTGCCATTGTAGAAATTACGCACCGCCATTATCATCAAACCGAAAGCAAGTTCAGCAACAGCGTTCGAATTTTGTCCCGGAGTATTCATGACACATACCCCATGAGCTGTAGCTGCATTTAGATCGACATTGTCATACCCTGCACCGGCACGCACTACAATTTTCAAATCTTTTGCAGCATCCAAGATTTCATTATCAATGACATCACTACGAATTATCAATGCATTCGCATCCTTTACAGCATCCAATAGCTGCGATTTATCAGCATATTTTTCCAACAAATCCAATTCATAACCTGCATCTTCTACGACTTTACGAATTCCATCGACAGCGATTTTTGCGAAAGGTTTTTCTGTTGCTACTAATATTTTCATGATATATTCCTTTTATAACAAATGCCTTCAAATTTTTTCTTCCGATTTTAAAGGATCATTTATATTAATGATTTTTCTCAAATTCCTGCATACAATTGATCAATGCTTGCACACTTTCTACCGGCAAAGCATTATAACATGAAGCCCGGAAGCCTCCTACAGAACGATGTCCTTTAATTCCTACCATTCCTTTATCGGTAGCGAATTTCAAGAAATCGGCTTCCAAATCTTTATATTCGTCTGCCATAACAAAACAAATATTCATATACGAACGGTCTTCAGGAACCGTTACAGTTCCACGGAACAATTTGTTTCGGTCTATTTCAGCATACAACATATCCGATCGCTGTTTTGCACGACGTTGCATTTCTTTTACTCCACCTTGTGCTTTCAGCCAACGCAAAGTTTGCAAGGCAGCATAAATAGGGACAACAGGAGGGGTATTAAACATGGAACCTTTATCGATATGAGTCTGATAGTTTAACATTGTCGGAATATAACGCGACACCTTACCTACTGCATCATTTTTTACGATTACGAATGTAACCCCTGCAGGAGCCAAATTCTTTTGTGCTCCCCCATATATACAGATATATTTTGAGACATCAATAGGGCGAGAAAAAATATCTGACGACATATCTGCGACCAAAGGAACATTTACTTCCGGATCGGCATGAAGTTCGGTACCATAAATAGTATTATTGGTTGTGATATGAAAATAATCCACATCTGCCGGAACACTATACTCTTTCGGTATAAATGTATAGTTTGCATCTGCCGAGGAAGCCACTTCAATCACTTCTCCAAAAGCTTTTGCTTCTTTTATTGCTTTCTTAGCCCATGTACCGGTATTAAGATAGGCAGCTTTCTTTTCGAGGAAATTATAGGGAACCATACAGAATTCCATGCTTGCTCCACCTCCCAAGAACAACACAGAATAACCTTCTGGAATATTCAACAAATCTTTAAACAATGCCACTGCTTCGTCTACCACCGGTTGGAAGTCTTTAGCGCGGTGACTGATTTCCATCAATGAAAGCCCCGAACCATTAAAATCTAAAATAGCTTGAGCTGTTTTTTCGATTACTTCGCGAGGCAATATAGAAGGTCCCGCATTAAAATTATGTTTTTTCATTGGCTGTTTATTTTGGTTAAACAATATCATTTAGTTCTTTAGACTTGCGAATTTAGTGATTTTTTGGATACTTCCAAAAGTTTCCCCTAATAAATTCACATCAAGAGCACTTTTTTCCTTACAAAAAAACATTTCAGAGCTTTTTTTTAATGACACATTGATACCATCAAAAGATATTACCTGTTTCACAAAGTCGAGAACTTTCATTCCTGTTACTTTGCCAATTCTATTAAAGCCTTAATGCCTTTTATTTTTTCGTTTTGAATTAATTTCAACGTTTGCTTGTATTTATTTCTGGAAATTGCAGCATAAGCATGACGATCTTTTACATCTACCTTGCCAATATCTTCTTTATTTAAATGCCCTTTTTTCGACAGAAACCCCACAATGTCTATTTTATTAATTTTATCTTTCTTTCCTTTACTTATATACAATGTAACAAACCGTGGCAACATCGGAGACGGAGTTTCTTCCGGGAGCACAAAATCTGTAACATTTTCTTCCACATAAGAAGGAAGCACTTCTTCTCCTGACAGTATAAAATATGCTTTCCCATCGGCATCCCAACGTGCTGTACGCCCATTGCGGTGGGTAAACCCATCTTCGGAAACAGGCAAATGGTAATGTATTACATTTCTGATTTCAGGAATATCGAGCCCGCGTGCAGCCAAATCTGTTGAAACCAACACGGCGCAACTTCCGTTCCTAAACTTATACAAAGCCCGTTCACGGTCTTCTTGTTCCATTCCTCCATGAAAAATTTCACAATAAACATGCTTTTCCCGAAGCAATTTCCCCACTCGTTCGACACTTTCCCGATGATTACAAAAGACCAATGTCGATTCACCTCCTATTGAACAAAGCAACTTATATAATGTTTCTATTTTATCTTTTTCGGGGGATACTACCTTATATATATCAATCTGAGGTTTCTTCGTCTGACCATGTTGGAGAAAATTCAGTTTAACAACTCGTCTCAACCCGGCAAACCGAGGTATTTCTTCCGCATCTGTTGCCGAAAGCAGAAAACGACGCTTCACACAAGGTAATTTTTCCATCACTGCCATCATTTCATCTTGGAAGCCAAATTCCAAGCATTTGTCAAATTCATCGATAACCAACAAACGAACAGTGGAAGTATCTATGTTGTCTTTTCCCAAATGATCGTTCATTCTGCCCGGCGTACCGACTATTACCGAAGGACATAACGTTTTCATTGTCCGATGTTCGTCCATAGCCGGACGCCCGCCATAACAGCTCATCACCTTGAAAGGTGTGCACATCTGTTTAAATACCTGTTCTATTTGAAGAGCCAGTTCACGGGAAGGAACTAAAACAACTGCTTGTACCCCTTTTACCTCTACTTGCAAAGACAACACCAGCGGAATTAAATATGCTAACGTTTTTCCAGAACCTGTAGGCGAAAGCAATACAATATCGTTATCTTTTTGATAAAAGTCGATGGCATTTTTTTGCATGTCATTCAACTTTTCAATCCGCAAGTTATTTAGTAAGTCTTTTATCGTAATCATGTTGTTGTTCTTATTCATTATAAAACTATTTTTATCCTAAACAAAGATAATACAAAAAAGTGAGATGCTGAGCAAATCACGGAAATATGATTGAAAGTTAATGATTTATGAGGTTTTGACGATTTTGGCGAGTGCCAAGTAAAACCGCCTGAAAGCCAACTTGAACCGGAGTTGCGTTACCATCCCGTTACTGAAATACGGGGATGGCAACGGTACGGAAAAGGACGGCAAACCGGGGTAAAACGTCACTCGCACAGGACTTTGGACGCATTGGGGATGAAAAAGTCAGGCGGCAGGTTTGATTGCGCCGCTCTGCCGTGGTTTACATACAGCCGGACAGCTCTACACGAAGTAATTTTGCAACCAAAAAAATTAGGAGTATGAGTAGAGCGACATTCAAGATTTTATTCTACCTGAAGCGCAACGCGCCGAAGAAGAACGGGTTGATACCGGTCATGTGCCGTATCACGGTGAACGGGAAAATCGCACAGTTCAGTTGCAGGCTGGACGTGGAGGAAAAGATGTGGAGCGTGGAGACCGGGCGGCTGACCGGAAGGAGCAACATTGCTTTGGAAGGCAACCGTATGCTGGACAAAATCCGCGTGGGCGTGAACAAGGCGTACCAAGACGTGTTCGACCGCGACACCTACGTTACGGCGGAAAAAGTGCGCAACGAGTATCTCGGCATGGGCATGAACCACAAGAC
Organism: Candidatus Phocaeicola gallistercoris; assembly: GCA_019116145.1. Lineage (GTDB taxonomy): Bacteria > Bacteroidota > Bacteroidia > Bacteroidales > Bacteroidaceae > Phocaeicola > Phocaeicola gallistercoris. The sequence goes on along the minus strand of DXCG01000180.1, from coordinate 45 downwards.
GCTGCTCGCCGTGTTCCGGCAGCACAACGAGGACTACGCCAAATT
>DXCG01000179.1 GCA_019116145.1 Candidatus Phocaeicola gallistercoris | reverse complement strand
TTATAACCCATAACAATTATGAAAAGACTTTTTTACATCATTATATTTGCCGCGCTATGCACCGGCAGTTTCGCACAACGGAAAGCTCCATTCAGCAAAGAAGAATTCAGAGCCAAACAAGAAGCTTTCATTACACAAAAAGCCCAACTGACAGCCGAAGAAGCAAAGCAATTTTTCAAATTATACTTTGAACTTCAAGACAAAAAAGACCAATACAATCACAAAGCATGGGAAAAAATGCGCGAAGGATGGAAAGGAAATCTTAGTGAAGATGAATATGCAGACATTACAGAAACTGTTCTTCAGACCCGCATTGCGACCGACGAATTGGAATTGGAGTATTTAAAAAAGTACAAAAAGTTCCTTTCTTCCAAAAAGATATACGACATTCAGCAGGCAGAGATGGGTTTCCATCGCGAATTGTTAAAGCCCAGAGGCAAGAGATAAAGTGATTTCCCATAAAAAGCAACACCTCCTTTCCATAGAAAGAAGGTGTTTTTTTATGCTGTTTTTCATTGCTTACCTTAAAAAAGCTGATATACTTTTTCTGTACCAGCCTTCATCTTTTACCTAACTTTTACGACTCACCAGCATCGGTCAATCCATCTGAAAGGTATATATCGTGTGCTCATTCTCTACAAACATGCCATATATGCATTTAGCAGCTTCATCAATGGTAAAACAGCTAATCATACAGTCTAAATTATATTTCGCAACCGGTTCTCCTTCCCATGTAAACACTTGAATGGATGGAAAATGTTTTAACTCACCTATTTCCTGCGCCGTCATATCCAAATTCAACGTATAAATATAATTATCGGTTGCATAAACAGCTATCGGATAAATACAACGTTTTTCAGGGTCTGCCGAAACTTGCACATCACAAGGATCGATGTTTAAGGTTACTGCTTTCAGCAATTCACCTTTTGAATTGAAAATACGGAACTGACGCAAATAAGCATAGAAAGAAGCAAAGCGGTCTCCCTTCGGGCTTGCCACAGTATATCCCGTATAAGCATCTTTCAATGCAGCAAGGTCTCCGCCAAAACGTTCCGCGCTCTCCGGATAACTTCCCCAATTTTTTGTTTCTCCATTTGGGTAAATAAACATAAAGACCTCGTTTTTATCCATATCGGCATCGCAAAGCAATACCGAATCTTCCAACTGTACCATCCCGTTGTATACACTTTGTTGTGCCGGAATCATACGCGACTTTATAACCGGATGTCCGTTTTCTATCGTTACCTCGCGAAGCGACTGCATATCTTGCATCACACATTTCTTACCATCGCTGCTTACCCAGTAAGTAGAAAGTGTATTAAAATCGTTCGGTCCGCCTCCTGTTATGCCAAAGCCGTATTTATAGTCGAATGTTATTTTGTCGAACACTTGAAACAACGTATCCATTTTATCGTTGTAAACTACCAGAAAAGAATCGGCAAGAAACATATTCCGAGGATACAACGAAACCGGAGGAACATCGTGCTTCACCGATTGCAAACTCACTTCTTTACCGAAAGCGGTATAAGTCTCATCTGTTCCCCTACCGCCTTTGCCCGTACATGCTGAAAGAAGAATCAATGCACAGACGAATAAAATGTTTTTTTTCATCATTATTTTAGTTTTAGTTGTTTTCTATTTTTTTCCTACCAAGAGACATATAGGGAAAAACTTCCCTCAAGCCTATACTCTTACTTCATTCTTTCATTTGAAACATTATCAGCACCGGATTATCGTCTGCTTTCAGATTTTTCAATATCTGTTTATCCGAATCAGACAAAAGTGTACTTTCCGTCAACAAAGAATCGCCTTTGTTGGGATAGTGCAACGATACAAAACAATCTTTATATACCGTTTTAGGAAATGCAATAGGAGGCATTTCCCGATAATCGTAATGAGCCTCCGAACCACCCATAAGATTTCCTGTACGCTTGTCGCGATAAACAATATTCTGCAACCGCAAATAATCGTTCCGCAAGAAAAAGGCTTGGTGCGTGGTTGTTTCAAGATATTCGCCTATGAAATAGTAATAATTATTCTGCAATCGCTTTTCGCTGAAATCACGCCCCGAATAATTCTTCCAATAATCCAATGGGATTTTGTAATCGTGATAATCCATCACATAAACACTTTCCAATTTATGGTATAAATTATTATATCGGTAAACCGTATCGTTATTATTACAGGTAATCAATACATCGGTACCATTATCGTACACATAATTGTATCCTCCATAGTTCGCCTGATAATGCTCGGAAGGGAGTCCCGCATATTTCAGACGAAAAACGCTGTCTGTCACCAGCAAAGTATTTTCTTTTTGCCGCCCAAGGTGAGCGTTTCCTTGCCCATCGAGTGTTTTGAAAAGATATCCGTCGGGAAGAATTGCAAAGTTATAAAAGCCGAACGGCAATTTCTTTTGACCCAAGAAATCCCCCTCTGCTGTATAATAGTATAAAAAAGAAGGCTGTTGATAGATTACCAAGCGATTGTTGTTTTTATCGAATGCCACATCACCCAACTGATATATTTCTCCCGGTCCTCCACCATGTGGTATTCTTTTCACAAATTTCCCTTCAACAGTAAAGATTATAAGTCCTCCATTTTTAAAACCATCAGAGATATAAACATATTTATCGGTGACAATAATTTTATAGATATTGCTTATCAAACTTCGACCTGTTGTTTCAAGCGGTATTACCTGTAACGATTTTACGGCACGTCCAAAATCAAATTCCTTATGCTCTAAATAAGGATTCAAATCTATTTCCACAAAATGACAAGCATCAGGCTGCATAAATTCTGTAGAGTCCAACTGTAAAGAAGCAATCTCAGAAGCAGTGTAACTTTCTATTTGTTGGTTTTTATTTCCACATGCTACAAGTATCAATATGCTTATTAATAAAAGTATCACTTTCATTTTATTCACAAAACAAATACTATTATAT
>DXCG01000178.1 GCA_019116145.1 Candidatus Phocaeicola gallistercoris | reverse complement strand
TCGGCAAGCGTCTGCATACGGTCAATATGCCGGACATCGCCCACGAACAAGAGCAGTTATTCATCAATGCCATACAAAAAGATGACTTCAATGCCATTCTGGAACTGAGGATGAAAGGTTTTCAGCCATCGAAAAACTTACTGAAGATCCTTCAACCAGAGATATCCTCCAATACTTTCATTGCCATTGCAAAGATATTTGAGATGGATGAAATGCTGAAAGACATCAACCTGTCTCAAACCCCATCACAAACAAACGGCGAAAAGGATATGAAATTAAAAAGGTAACAAAGAATTGCATCCTATAAGTAAACATATTACTTGAATTGCTTATATTATCCATTACAAATGTAATATTTAGTATGGGTGTTAAGTTTTATGTCCCTATCATTAAAGACAACGCACAATATAAATTATTTAACAGATTTAAAAATAAAGGGTACGGATTCCACAAAATATAATTCAGCCAAATCCTTTGTTAGTTGATTTTCAAATGAATATATTTTATCATATTCAAAACTCCCGATTCCTCTAAATTCAAAAATTGGACATTTTATACCCCGCATTGTTTCAAATATTGGACCTATAGAACCTATCCCTATAAGACTATCTTTAAGCAAATCTTCACCATTCTTAATTATTTCATCTATCAGACTATTAAAAGTTATTTTCGGCGTAATATAATAATCATCGTTTCCTTTCATATCATTCAGGCAATCAAGACATTCCTTACTTGTCATACTAAATATTGCATTAAATGATGTTTTAGGAATAACATGATAGCTTTGCTTAGGATCATGCTTTTCTATTTCTTTAATCTCTTCAGGAGTCAAGGGTCTACCAGTCTGCACTAAACATACCTTTAATGAATTCAGTATTTTCTTTAAATATTCCACGCTATATTCGGGTATCTCATTCCAATCTTTTACACATGCTCTTGCAATATAAGAATCACTAATTTTACACAATGGGCATGGTATAGTAACATGAGGCATTAATTTCAGCTTACCTTTGTATGAAGGTATTTTTAATTCATAGATTTCATCTTTCCCTTCAAATTTAATTTCTAAGACATCTTCAGGTCTTTCACCTATAATATATTTTGAGAATTTATCCACATGTTCTGCAAAATCCTTTGACAATGATATGCTTTTTTCAGATCCAGCAGCTTTAATTTCAAACTTTTTATGATCCAAAACTAACTCAACCGTTAACTGTACTTTCCCTTTCAATTCGTCATGTTGACTTCGTGTATCTAAAGTAACTTTAATCCCATAATCTCCAAGACAAGAAAATAGTTTTTTCACTATTTCGTTTCCTTCAGTAACAATAATATGCTTACTTTTAAAATCTGCTTCATCTATTTTTCCTCCTGGATCCAGTTTATCCTTTTTTTCAAGCTCCACTTTAAAATTACAATACTCCAGTTCCAAACCTAAAGTTGCATTATCCATAATTGCCAAAATTAAACATTCCTACTCTATCTTAGGCTTTTCGGAACCCGCCTGTCATTTGCCATAAAGTTGGTTAGTTTTTAGAAAACGGGAAGTATGTGTTTTACTAAGGACGAAAATTTCTTCTGAACGTAACTTTCCGAAAAGATACTACGACATTCAAACGAATCAATGAAAAGCTACGAACTATACGTTCGGAAAAAATAAATGCCGTTTGTAAAACGGAAACAACTTATTAGCAAAATACCGCATAGATTTATGGCAGAAAGAAAGATCCGGATATACTTTCATTCCAAATCGAGTATTAACAGCTAAATTAAGTATTATGACGAATTTTGCTACAGGAGTAAGTTTTAACTTACTGAAGGTTGATTTCCAAGCAATCTTGGAGAAATCCGATACTGGTACAAGAGCACTTGTCCTCCCCACCAAAGCGGATAATCCTCCAACCGTGTCACTCGGTGAAATTACAGACGAGTTCAAAAAGGCCTTGAACATTGATGGAGCCGATGCAAACATCAAAGAGAAGATCAATGCGGTCAAGAAAGAGGGCAAGTCCATCAATCCAGATGAAATAAAGTTCCAGTTGGCTGCTGCTTTCTTATACATTGAAATGCCCAATGAGCCAAAGAAAGAGGAACCTAAAAATGAGGATAGCAAAACAACTACAGAATATGCTTTGGCTATCAATGTTGACCTTCAAGACGCACTACCGGATTTCGGTGCCTTCAAGCTGAACAGTGTTTTCATTGCCGTATGGAACACTAAACGGAAAGCGGTTCTAAAGAATATTGGAGCCGGTGAAATCACTGAGATGCTGAAATTATTGGAAGCATAAAACAACTATTTCTTTTCAGGTTGGCTGGACTTAGGAAAAACAGAAGCAATCCCAAATTTCAGCCAACCTGATTTATATATTATAATAACGGATATTATGAGCGAGAAAATGAATGCTTGCGTCATCGCAAACGGCAAAGCTATGGGTTTTCCTGCCCTATTCGGCATAGCCCGCATAAAAGAAGAAACAATAATAGTCGGTTCACTGAATACACAAGGGAAGTGCGTAGATAATTTCATCAGCAACGAAGAAACAGGGATGAATGCACTCGCCGACAAGCTCTCCATCCTGCCTAAAAAAAACACCGAATTTTCAGTAGATTTTATAGCTGGAGGTGACAACTATGCCTTTTCTCTGAAAACATCCGGAATTACATGTGGAGTAACTTTATCAAAGGAAACTAAGCAACTTCTGGTTACGGTCAACACTGAAGGGCTCAAGAACGGAAACAATTTTGAGCAAGCTGTAGGCAGAATTGTCGAGCCTTTACATATAATCAACCTCGCTCTGATAGTCCGCAACAACGGATCTAATACAAAAAGCCTGTCTCTATTAAAACGTATAAGCAAGGATTTTGAAAACATAAAGATATTAGACAAATTCAGTAATGCACAGTTGCTTGCAACCGGCATTTTCGATTTAAACAGCAATGATTTCGGAAAGAACGTCAACAAGCTGACAGGACTAAACAAATTATATCTGGGAATAGGAGGCAGCTTCACAGACAGGGAATTTATAGCCCTGCTAAGAAGTGAAAAGGTGGAAACGGACAATTTTATCATGGAAGGTATTGAATTCGGCATCAAAATATCTGGAGCAGAATTCCTTTTCTATGCCCAAAGTACATTTAAGTTCAAATTGGAGAACATGCTATTGGATTTCACATTCAACGGTGCGGTATCAAATACATCTTTCACACTTTCCGCCTCTTCAAATTCACGCATACCTCTAAATTCACGCCTTTCGTTTTCGGATTTAGGAATGACAATCGGTATCGCCGGTTCAGGTCTGACATTTGGTATGATGGGAAGACTGAATACCAACAACCTTACCCTGTTTGGAGCATTTATCATTAACCCAGCCCCACCTCCACCTAAAATAACACTACTTTCAGCAGCTATGACATCAACAACCGGTCGCATCACGTTAAAAGATCTCATAAGGGAAATTGCGGACATACAATGGGACGCAGCGGACTGCCTTGATGTTATAGCACTTGGTGACTTTGACCTGAAAAACGCCAATGTGGGATTAAAAGAAGACGAACTCAAATATCCTCAGATGAAAGCCGATGAAGAGTTGGTTGAGTACGAAAAGAGAAAATTATCTTTTGAGAAAAAGGTGGTAGATGGATTCAACGGCAACATGAATGAGTTATTAAGAATTACAGCGGACTACAATCTGGAGCCACTTGGAAATGACACCGGACAATACATCCTCACGGATAAAAACACAATGCGTCATTTCCGCATCAACCATACAGGTGACATTTCATTGAACTGCCAGATTTATCTATGCTATGTCCCTATGCAACTGGGAGGTTACAATATGCCAGTTGGAATGTTCATCTGCGGAACTTTGGAAATATTCGGAATTAGAGCCCGCTTTCTCTTCTCTATAGAAAAGAGCCTATCCCTGATAGCTTTATTTCAAATGCAAAAGGTTGTCATAGGAAACATACTGACGCTCAGCAAATCGAATAAGAATATGCCATTCAATCCTATCGATGGAGGAGTTGCAGGTCAATTATTGGACAAAAGCAACGATGGCATAGACTTCTACTTATGTGTACAGAAAAACAAAGGGGAATTGACCTTCTATCTGAATGCCTACATTTCCATTCTAGGAATATTTACATTTGATTCACTTGTCTATATCAAAGAACGTCTCGTGTATATAGACATTATGACCAATTATGAAGGATTCCAGTTAGCCATTAAATTGGAAGGGCAACTTGCCAATTTCTCTACAGCAGGTTTTAAAGCATACATATCTTTTGATACCCAAGGCTTCCTTGACGAGCTGCGGAAATTGCAGAATCAACTGAAGGATGTAGCGAAGAGCGTCAAGAACAAGTTGGAGAATGCAAAACGAAAGATTGACGAAGCACAGAATGAAGTATGCAAGCTACAGTCGAAAATAGACGATTTTAATAAGAAAATCAAAAAATGCGAAGATGAAAAGAAAAAATATAAGTGGTATCAGATTGGAAAGAAAATTGCGAAAGAAGCGGAAATTATCGCTTATGAAATAGCTGCTACTGCTGTAAAAGTGGCCATAGGTGTGGCATACGAAACCCTGGAAATAGCCAAGAAAGCCTTAGACCTAGGCGGAAAAGCAGTAGAAGAAATTTTCGATTCCATAAACTATATCATAAACACATCCGTCCAACTGTTATGGATAAAGAGTTTGGAACTGACTGTCATAGCCAATACGAAAGAACAGAGAATAAATGGAAAGCTAGTATTGACAGTCTTCGGCAAGGATCTGGAAATCACAAAAGAGATAAATGTTGGTAAAATCATTGAAGATGTCAAGAATTTCGTAACCGGAACGACTCAAAAACAGGCTGACGAGATGAAACGAGAAATTGAACAAGGCCGTTCCGTCAAAGGAAGTCTGGAAGCAGTCATATCCACATCCTTATTGGATGAATGCAGGAATATCAGCAAGTGCAAAGAAACCTACGAAGATATGAACAAACTACGTGAAAATATGAATAAATTGTTTTTGGACTCTAACAACGCATATATGGAAGCGTATGACAATGAAGATCCGAATGCAAGAGAAGCTACGTGCATATTAGAAAAAAGCCAATGGGAAGAAGAGATTTTCAGAGAACAGCACTGTAATTCTTTCGATGATGAGTTTGTCCGTTCTTTAAGCACTGTGACAAACAAGATAAAGTCTGAAGTGGCCTCCAACAATGCAGAATATTCAGATATGTCATTACAAGAAATGGACACCTTACTGGAAATCGTAAAAAATCTTAACGAAGAAAATGACGAACACGGCCATAGATTAAGGTCACGGCCTACTTTATATGAACAATTGGAGAGAAATATTGACGAGCATTATGCCACAAAGCGTTTCATGAATGCAAGAAACGAATTGAGTGCCAAGGAAGCCAATAAAATATATGCGGATAAAATTTCAGAAAAAATTAATGAGCGGCTTAGCAAGCAAGAAAGTGATGCTGCCAATCGCCTGAAAGAATCATTGAATCAGGATTTAAAAGAATTTAAAGAGATGAATGACCTGCTGGATTAATCAATAATCTCAGAATTGAAGGCCAGCGTACAATGAACGGGGAAGGAAAGATATTTTCCAATCCCTGTTCATTATAATGTTTATGCAACTTTAAAAAACAGTCGACATCCGGAAGCAAGGGTATATCCTTTGTATTAGAGGAATGTAAATACGTTCAGAAAGAATATTCGCCGTTTAGAAAACAAAGACGGAAAATAAAAAAGCCAGCAATTGATTTGCACTTTAAAACTATATAAATATGGAAAAAGAAAATCAAGAGTTGGTTATTATTCTCCCTGAAAATATGGAGAATATACCGGTAAGAATTATCCGGAACGGACATAAAGAAGAACTTATAATTAAGTGTATCGACCAATCATCTGAAGAAAACAGAGAAGACAACCATCTTCACGTTGCCATTTATAACCATGAACATTATGACCACCTGTCGATGAAAGATATCTTTTGGGTTGAAGCAACTGGCAGCTATTGTAAAATCCATACCAAGAACGGCAAATATATGATTTCATTTCCGTTGGGGCATATACAGAAAAGTCTGCCTGAACACATATTTTTACGTATCCATCGTTCTTTTTTAGTAAACATCAATCATATCAAACAAATCAGTGGTAATTGTGTGGTCGTGAATGGCTCATACTTAAAAATAGGCAAAGAATACCGCAAGAAAGTACTTGACAGGTTTATATTTTTAGGAGTCAGGAACAAACCGCAATGATAAACAGGCGTTGAAAAAGAACCATATAACGCTGTTGTTCATCTTCTGCAATAAAAGCAGAAAAAAGATACACGAAAAACAATAAACGAAAATATATAGTATCTTTGTCTCCAAACTACTATTTATCGAAAATTAAATCATAAATTTAACTTATGAATCATTTAGTGTATCAATATTCACTATGCGCTGCATTGTCGCTGATGACATTTTTTAGCTTCTTCTTACTGTTCAAAGTACCGGAGAAGCCCATTTTTAAGGATTACATCCGCTCCAGTAGAATTATGGGAGCGGCCTTGCTAATACTATCCTCCAATTATGCGGTTCACCTGCTTTTAGGTATCCGTTTTATCAACCACAATGCAGCCATCCTTATGAACCTTTCGACCTACTTCCTATGTTACTGGCTTTTCAGTTCTGCGCTGATGACTTTGCTAGACAAACTATACATTACTTTACGCCGCATTGCGATACATTTGCTATTATGGGTAATCTATACCGGCCTATCAAGCTACATTCTGTTTACAGTATCAAAAGGAACAGCACAGAATGCAGGCACAGCAATTATGGCGATATGCCTGCTATGTTATGGCATCTGGCTGTCTTCCCGGCTCATCAGGACTTATCACAGAGCTACCAAAGCTTTCAGCGATATACATTCGGAAAAAATAGGGATATACATAAAATGGATGAACGTAATCACCTATTGGGCTATCTTTTACGGTGTAGGATGCGGACTACTGACATTCTTACCTGACAAATATATCAATTGGTGGATTCTGTCTTCAATACCATTTTACTGCTACCTGTTTTATTCCTACCAAAATTATGTGATATTCTATGAACAAATAGAGCGCACACTGGAGATAGAAAATGAGCCGATAAAAGAAAATATAAAAACAGAGAAGGAATTGCCTAAATATTTCGATAACATAGAAAACAGCCTGATACCCTGGCTCAAAAATAAGAGTTACACGCAATCTGGACTTACGATACAGGACATGGCAAACATGCTTGATACCAACAGGACGTATCTGAATGCTTATATAAAGGAAAAATATCATGTGTCATTCTGCGAATGGATAACCGGACTTCGATTGGAATATGCAAAATATATGCTGAAGGAACATCCAGAAATGAGCATCCAAAAAATTGCCGAGTCATCCGGTTTCTTATCCCGTAGTTATTTTATCAAATCATTCACAGAAAAGGAAGGATGCACGCCGGCAAAATGGAGAAAATTATAGTTTAACACAAAAGATTGACTTGTGCTTAATCAACAAAAAAGTGCTCAATCAGCAAAAGGAAAAGTGCTCAATCAACAAAAGAAAGTGCTCAATCAACAAAAAAAGTAAAAAATAAAAGAAAAGCAGAAATACCAAGCGAAATAGATGCCTTTGTAAGCAAGAAAAACCATTATTATTTATAACTTTGTTAAAAGAACAAAGAAAAAAATGATATAATCT
>DXCG01000177.1 GCA_019116145.1 Candidatus Phocaeicola gallistercoris | reverse complement strand
TATCGTAGAGGTTCAATACTGACCATAATCAGTGGTTTGTCTGAGGTTTGTGTCCGATTTCCGCATGCTGTCAGTAGCAATAAGTTTAAGATGAAAAGGAAAAATTTTTTCATAACAGGTATAGATAAATTTACATGTTCGGCAAACTTACTTATTTTATATGTGAGACAGAAAGAAAAGAGTGTTTTTTTCGCAAGAGACCATGGTCTTTGGTTGGGAAGCTGAAGTAATGTTGAGCGATTCCATACCATTTCTGCGTATGCAAGTGTAAAAAATTTATTTTATTGAAAGGGCAGTTAAATTTTATCTGCATAAAATAGATAAGTAGCTGTTGTTTTTTTATCTTTGCAAAAAGCTATTCAAATAATATGTTAATTATGAAGAAATTAGTTATTCCTATTGCTCTAGTGTTTTCTATTGTTTGCATGTCATCGGTATTGGCATCTCAAGATGAGAAAAAGAAAGATACAGTAGAGTGTTGTTGTAAAGAGTGCGTATGTAACGCATGTACATGCGAAACCGATTGCTCGGAGTGCAAAGGATGCCGGAAAAATGAAGAATGTAAGAGATGCAAAGAGTGTACGCACGAAGGGTATTGTTGCGATTACAGGAAACATTATCGTCGTCATTGTCATGAGAAAAATCGTCATTGCCATGAACGCCATTATCATCATAAAGGATGTTTAGGTGACTGATGTAATTTTTAGCGGAATATAAAATGTCCTGTTATTGAAAGAATATATTCAGTGCAGGCTGTTTGTTTCTTTGGTAATGTTTAAATGTAAAAAATTAATGAAAATATTTTTTTTGACTTTATTTTCTTTACTGTTTTTTGTGCCAATGACTGCTTTTGCCGGGAAAGTACCATTGGCAGACCCGTTTATCATGCTATATGAAGGGACATATTATGCTTATGGGACTCATTCGGAGGATGGAATTGAAGTGTATGTTTCCGATGATTTGAAAACTTGGCGTTATCAAGGCTTGGCTTTAAATAGGAAAGACTCTTATGGAGAGCGTTGGTTTTGGGCTCCGGAGGTTTACGAAGTAAATGGGATTTTTTATATGTATTATACAGCCAATGAACATATTTGTGTTGCTACTTCCAATCAACCAACAGGTCCCTTTGTACAAAAAGACAAACAGCCCATGATTGCTGATGAGAAGTGTATAGACAATTCTCTCTTTATAGATGATGATGGTACTCCTTATTTGCTTTTCGATAGAATGAATGATGGGCTTAATATCTGGATCGCTCAATTGGAAAAAGACCTTATACACATAAAAAAAGAAACTATGCATCCTTGTATTCATGTTTCTCAATCGTGGGAAAATGTCTGGCCGCGTGTTAATGAAGGAGGTTTTCTTATGAAGCATAAAGGATTGTATTATTTGACTTATTCTGCTAATAGCTATGAGAGTCCGTTTTATGGCATTGGTTGTGCCGTGTCGGAAAAGCTTACCGGTCCTTGGGAGAAATATGTGGAAAATCCGTTATTACAGAAACCGGGTGACTTGGTTGGTGTAGGTCATAGTGCAATGTTTACCGATAAAGAAGGTAAATTACGTATTGTGTTTCATGCACATAAAGACGAGAATAATATTCATCCTCGTGAAATGTATATAAGTGAAGTCTATTTTGAAAAGGAAAACGGGATAGACCGTATGCGCATAAGCCGGGAATATATTATTCCTCAATTGGTGGAATAAAAGTAATCAGTTGTGTTTACAACACTCCCAAAATAATTGTAAAATTGTTTTTTGTAAAACAGGATGCATGAGGGTAGGAGCAATTTCTACGAGTGGTTCCATGACAAAATGGCGTAAATGCATTAAGGGGTGTGGAAGTTGTAAGTCAGGGGTTTGAATAATTACTTGGTCGTAAATTAGCAAATCAATATCTATCGGGCGGTCATGGTATATTTTGTTTTTAGATTTGGAAGTACGGCCAAGTTCTTGCTCAATGTTTTGTGTTAACTGTAGGATCGTATGTGGTGTTTGGGTTGTCTCTATACATGCAGCTGCATTGAGAAAATTGTTTTGCGAAGAAAATCCCCAAGGCGAAGTATTATAATAAGAAGATAGGGAGCATACGGTCCCTATCTTCTTTGTTATTAGTTGAATGGCATTGTTTAAGTTTTCAACTTTATTGCCCAAATTTGTTCCTAAACCGATATATAAGTAAGCCATATTTATTTATCGAGTATTAACATGGCATCTCCATATACTCCAAACCGATAGTCTTCTTTTAAGGCTATCTGATAAGCATCCATAATTAAATCATATCCTCCATAGGCACATATTAACATCAACATTGTTGATAGCGGTAAGTGGAAATTGGAAACCATAGAGTTGACCAATGAAAATTCATAAGGCGGAAAGATGAACTTGTTTGTCCATCCTTCGTATTCTTTTAGATGTCCGTCTGTGCCAACAGCAGTTTCAATCGTACGCATAACACTGGTTCCTACGGCACAAATGTTTTGTCCATTGTCTTTTGCTTCATTTATTATGCGGCATGTATTGGCTTTCACAAACATTTGTTCAGAGTCCATTTTGTGCTTTGTCAAGTCTTCTACATCGATATCTCGAAAACAACCCAATCCGCAATGCATGGTGATATAGGCAAAATCAATGCCTTTTATTTCCATACGTTTCATTAGCTCACGGCTAAAATGTAAACCTGCCGCAGGAGCAGTAACAGCACCTTCATTTTGAGCATAAATGGTTTGGAAATTTTCCATGTCTTCCGGTTCAGCCGGGCGTTTGATATAAGGTGGAAGAGGAGGATCTCCTAAAGCATACAAAGCTTTTTTGAATTCATCGTGTGGTCCGTCGTAGAGAAAACGTAAAGTGCGTCCGCGTGAAGTCGTATTGTCGATGACTTCGGCAACCATAGAGTCGTCATCGCCAAAATAAAGTTTATTCCCGATACGTATCTTTCTGGCTGGATCGACTAATACGTCCCATAAACGGAGTTCTTCATTAAGTTCTCGTAAGAGGAATACCTCAATGCGTGCACCTGTTTTTTCTTTGTTTCCATATAAACGTGCCGGGAACACTTTGGTGTCATTAAAGATAAAAACATCTTTATCATCAAAATAATTCAGTATATCTTTGAATAATACATGTTCAATTTCGCCTGTCGATTTGTGAATAACCATTAGGCGAGATTCATCTCTGTATTTGGCCGGATACATCGCAATCTTTTCTTCCGGCAATTTGAATTTAAATTGTGATAACTTCATCTTTATTATATATTTCTTAATCGTTTATAATATCTATGTTTTGTTGCTCGAGCCAATTTTCAAAATCTTCTGCCGAAATGCAGTCTTTTAAATAAACATTGCCGATGCGCGTTCTTGTTAATGATGTAAGGTGTGCTCCACTATGTAGTGCTTCACCTATATCGCGGGCTAAAGCCCGAATATATGTTCCTTTACTACAAACCACACGTATCTTTATTTCGGGTAAATGATAATTTAATAGTTCTATTTCATCTATAACCAATGTTTTAGGCTTGAGAGTCACTTCTTCCCCTTTACGCGCTATTTCGTAAGCTCGCTTTCCTTCTACTTTGCAAGCAGAAAAAGCCGGAGGTATTTGTTGTATGGTACCGACAAATTTTTGTAGTGTTTCTTCTACTAAATCACGAGTGATATGTTCTGTCGGGTAGATCTTATCTATATCTTTTTCAAGGTCGAACGATGGGGTTGTTGCGCCAAGTTTTAATGTTGCTATGTATTCTTTGGTATGATATTGAAATTCTTCAATGCGTTTTGTCGCTTTTCCTGTGCATATAATAACAACTCCCGTAGCTAAAGGGTCGAGAGTTCCTGCATGTCCGACCTTGATTTTTTTTACTCCTAATTTTCGGCTGATGTGATATCTTACTTTATTGACAAGTGCAAACGATGTCCAATGTAATGGTTTATTTAAATATAAAATTTCTCCTTCTTTAAAGTTCATCAGGCAATTTCTAGATTATATCCTAAACAACTCATAATTAATATTACTCCACCTACAATAATGCGATACCATCCGAAAGCGGAAAATCCATATTTTGTGACAAAACTGATGAAAAATTTAATGGCTAGCATTGCAATCACGAAGGCAACGATATTTCCAACAATCAGCGCGTTCATATTGTTGACAATAATTTCCGTTCCTCCGTCCATAAATAATTTTGCCATTTTATATACAGTGGCAGCAAACATGGTGGGAACAGCTAAAAAGAATGAAAATTCAGCGGCTGCCTTACGCGTTAATTTTTGTGCCATACCTCCTACGATAGTTGCCATAGAACGTGATACTCCCGGTATCATAGAGATACATTGGAATAATCCGATATAAAAAGCTCGTTTTTCTGTTAGTTGAGTTTTTTCACTTCCGTTTCCAAAGAGTTTATCACAAAATAGCATAAATACGCCTCCTATAATTAACATTATTGCTACAACTATAACACTTTCCAGCATGGCATCAATCAAGTCACTGAATAGAAGTCCTAATACGGCTGCTGGGATAAAAGCAACAAACAGTTTCCAATAAAAGTTGTATGTATGTAAGAAGCGTTTAAAGGCTGAAGCATTTTGGGGTATCGGTGTATGGTTTAAGCGGAAAAATCGTTTCCAATATAGGCACACAACAGATAAGATAGCACCGAACTGAATAATGAATGTAAATGCTTTTACAAATTCCGTACTCTCTACTCCAAGTATCTGTTGCGTAATGATCATATGTCCGGTAGATGAAACGGGTAAAAATTCCGTCAATCCTTCTACGATTGCAATGATGATAGTCTGTAGTAAATTTAAGTCTCCTTCCATTATTCTCCTTTTTTGTTTAAGTCGTTTTTAATATTGTTTGTTGGTTTATGAAGGATACCGAAAATCATAAAAATGAATCCTAAGAAACAAACAATCGGTGCAACCTTAATGCGGCGTACACTAAAAATATCCGGCTCGAAAATGTTTTCTGTAGAACCCGGTCCTGTCATTAATAAAAAGCCTATAATGATGACAATCATGCCTAAGGCAAGTAAAAAGAAATTGGTTTTGTTGAAAGCGAAATTTTTCCTATCCATATTTTAGTTTTATTTTATTTATAAGTTACATTGTATATAATTCACTGCTTTTTATTTTTAAATATTTATTTATGGAAAAAAGAGCGCATAGTGAAGTTATGAGGATTCCAAAAATGAAAATAGCTGCAATAACGAGCAACATCGTTTTGACCGTAATAATTATGGATAAATCTGCTTCATATTTCAGTGCAGTATAAGCAATACCGATCAGTAAAGATGAAGCTGCTGCTGCCGATATGATACCTATCCAAATATTGCGTATTAAAAATGGTTTTCTGATAAAAGCCCAATTTGCTCCAACAAGTTTCATTGTATAAATGAGAAAGCGTTTAGAGTAAATAGTTAATCTGATGGTATTATTAATTAAAGCGAAGGATATAAAAGTTAAAAGAATAGCCAGTCCTAATAAAATGATAGTTAGTTTTTGTATATTTTGGTTGACGGCATTTAATAATTCTTGCGGATAGCTAAGTTCTACAACTTGTTTATGCGATTGAATATCATTTTTTATCCATCGTAAGCTATCGGTATTTGTATAGATAGCATTCAGTTTTACTTCAATAGAAGCAGAAAAAGGATTGTACCCTAAAAATTCTGTAGGATCTGTTCCCATAGCTTCTGTTTGTTCTTTCAATGCTTGATTTTTTGATATATATGTAGTTTGTTTTACGTAAGGTTTCTGGTTTAGTTGTTTTTGGAATTGTAAAATGTCTGTTTCTTTAGTATTGTCGTCAATAAGTATATAGAAAGCAATGTTTTCCCGTGCATAGGTCGATAATTTATCTGCAGCAATGACAAAATAAACAACAAGCCCTAACAATAACAAAACCATTGTAGTGCTGATACTTGATGTTATGAATTGCATATCAAAAAAAGAACTTTTCCTATTCATTGTTATTTTTTTCTGAAGATATAAATCATAGAACTGCTTTGTTCTTTCTTTATAATAGTGGCGAAGCTTCCTTTTATTCCAGTTATGATACCTTTAAGAAAAGAGAAATGACCGTGTTTATACTTTTCAGATAAAATAGATATATAAAAGGTATCGAAAGGCATAGGGTAGCGCTCGGTAAGGATGAATCCATGTTTTGCTCCAAATTGCTGTATTGTAGAGGGCGTGAAATGCCATATATGTCTTGGCACATCGTATGCAGCCCATATGTTTTTGTAATATTGTGCATCGAAAGAAGATGGATTGGGTACAGCAATGACCAGAATTCCTTTGTCTTTTAATAGGGATGAAATAGTCTCCCATGTCTCATTTATAGCGTGTAAATGTTCCATTACATGCCATAATGTTATTACATCGAATGATTTTTTTTTGAATTCATTTAGGGTCTCCGGTTCTGAAATATTAAGGTTGAAATGTTTAAGAGCAAAATCTCTGGCATGTTTGCTTTTTTCTACTCCGGCTACTTTCCATCCTTGTTTTTGCATGTAATTGCAGAAATATCCTGTTCCTGTTCCTATGTCAAGTAAGTTTCCTGCTTCTAATCCACATTTATGCTTAATTAAACGTGCTTTCTTGCTTAACATATAATGGCGTATGTAGTGATATAACCGGTTGCTTAATCCTTTTCGTGTATCTGTATGTGAAATATAATTGGGCGATTCATAATATTTCCCCATTTCATTTTCTTCAGGTACATTCTGAGTAAATAAAAAACCACATTTCTGACATGCAAACAAATCGAATATTTCGTTTGTTGCATAATGGTCAGTGCATGTCATTATTTTAAGAAACTGACTATTTCCACATAGTGGACAATTATGTATGGTATGTATATTCACACTACGCCCTAATTTGTTGCAAATTAATAAATAATTTGAATATTATACGTTTCTCATTAAGTTTCTTTAATAGATATGAAAGTTTTTATATGGAAATAGATAATCTGCAATGCGAAGACTACAGATTATCTATTAGTATGGAGTCTTGATATTTAATTTTGGTAATTATTTAATCCTGTTTTTAAGAACTCTATGTATTTATCGACATCTTCATCGTAGGAATAAGAATGGTTTAAAGGCATTCCTTCGTTGTCCAATAAAACATAAAATGGTTGTGCATTTGCTCCAAATTTAGATCGTTGCAGATAGCTCCATTTATCACCCACGGTTCGTAAAGTGCGTTCTTGTCCATTTTCCATGACCTTAATAGGCGCTGAGAGATTGGTCTTTTCGTCTACATAAAGTTGAATAAGAACATAGTCTTTTGTCAGAAAGCTGCTGACTTGTGGATCTGTCCATACAGCAGATTCCATTTTACGGCAATTTACGCATCCATAACCTGTGAAGTCAATTATAACAGGTTTGTGATTTTCTCGGGCATATTTCATACCTTCGTCAAAATCTTGGAATTTAGCGTGCACCTCGTCATCGTAAAGATTGAAATCTTGCGTCTGCATAGGAGGCGCGAACGCGCTGACCGCTTTCAGAGGCGCACCCCATAATCCGGGCACCATATAGACGGCAAAAGCAAGCGAGATAAGGGCAAGGAAGAAACGTCCTACGCCTACTTTAGTGGAATCATCATCATGCGGGAATTTGATTTTGCCTAACAGGTAGAAACCTAATAAGCCGAAGATAACAATCCACAAAGCGAGGAAGGTCTCGCGGTCGAGCAAACGCCAGCCGTATGCCAAATCTGCTACCGAAAGGAACTTGAGGGCGAACGCCAGTTCAAGGAAGCCCAATACCACTTTGATGGCATTCATCCAGCTGCCCGATTTCGGCATCGACTTGAGCCAAGAGGGGAACATGGCGAAGAGGGTAAACGGCAAGGCAAGTGCAATGGCAAAACCCAACATTCCTAATGCCGGAGCAATAATGCTGCCCGTAGTAGATACTTCCACTAATAGGAAACCAATGATGGGACCTGTGCAAGAGAAAGAAACCAACGAAAGCGTAAATGCCATCAAGAAGATGCTGAGCAATCCCGTAGTGGCTTCCGCCTTACTATCAACTGCATTGCTCCATTTCGAGGGCAAGGTGATTTCAAACGCGCCGAAGAACGAAGCGGCGAATACCACCAACATCAGGAAGAAGAAGATATTGAAGATCGCATTGGTAGACAAAGCATTGAGCGCACTGGCTCCGAATATCAGCGTAATGGCAAGTCCCAATGCCACGTAAATCACCACGATAGACGCACCGTAGGTCCATGCGTCACGAATGCCCTTCTTCTTATCTTTCGTACGTTTCAAGAAGAAACTGACCGTCATCGGAATAATAGGCCATACGCAAGGGGTAAAGAGGGCAAGCAATCCGCCTACTACACCTGCAAAGAAAATATATATCCATGAGTGTGATTTGGAAGATGTTTGAGTTTCAAAATGATTCAATTCATTAATAACAGGTCTCCAATAGTTGGTTGTATCTATTGTATTTTCTGCTATTGATGGTAGAAGGACAGCCGTAGTGTCTTCTTTGTCGGCGATTGTTGTTTTTACAATATCTTCTTTCGTTTTTGTTGATTCTGGAATTGATACAGGTTTATCGATTTTTCCTGTATAAGAAAAATCTACACTTGTAGGAGGAAGACAACTGGCTTCGTTGCAGGCTCCATATTCTAAGAAACCGGATATCGTATAGTTTCCTCCTGTGAGTTTTATTTTTTGAGAGAATTTTGCTACATCTTCAAAGTATTTTACTTCCATTTCGAAGATGGGGTCCATTTGTTTTATTTCATTTCCTATGGGAGTTAATTTTCCGATCAGTTCAGCACCTTCTATTTTGTCGATGTTGAATGTTGCAGGGGTTGGTCCTCCTTCTCCTATTTCAGTAGAATAAACGTGCCATCCTTTTTCTATCGTTGCGCTGAAAACAATTTCTGCTTCATTGGCAGAAAGCTCTTTCCATTCTGTCTTAAATTTTACAGGTTCTTGGATTTGTGCTGTGACAGGGAAACAAAGCATTGTTAGAATGAGGGAACAGAATAATTGTAATTTTCTCATTGCGATTTTATTTATTAAACGTTATTAATTTCAACTGTGTTAGTCATTATGCTCTTCTACTCCTTTCAGTGTAGCCGAACTCGATTCGGTGATGCGCACCTTCACAAAATCACCGATACGGTGCGTGCCCCGGTCGAATACTACAACTTTATTTTGTTCCGTACGTCCGAAGAGTTGTTCTTTCGAGCGTTTGGAGACACCTTCTACAAGCACTTCAAATGTCTTGCCCACATCTTTTGCGTTGCTTTCTGCAGAAAGCTGATTCTGAAGCTCTATCAATTCATTCAGGCGGCGTATCTTAACCTCTTCGGGCACATCATCGGGTAAATGCTTCGATGCGTAAGTACCGGGACGCTCAGAATACTTGAACATAAAAGCCGAATCGTACGCGCATTCACGCATCAGCGAAAGGCTCATCTGGTGGTCTTCTTCCGTCTCCGAATGGAATCCTGAGAAGATATCGGTGCTCAATCCGCAATCGGGGATGATGCTCCGGATAGCCTCTACCCGTTCCAAATACCACTCACGGGTATATTTGCGGTTCATCAACTTCAAGATGCGCGAACTTCCGCTCTGCACCGGCAGGTGGATGTGACGGCATACATTCGGCACTTCGGCTATCACGTGAAGCGTCTCGTCACTCATGTCTTTAGGATGCGAAGTGGTAAAGCGCACACGCATGTCGGGCACCGCTTCCGCCACCGTGCGGAGCAACATGGGGAAAGTGGTGACATTCCCGTCTTGCTCGAAACGGTACGAATTGACGTTTTGTCCCAAAAGGGTGACCTCTTTATAGCCTTTCGCCTGCAAATCGCGCACTTCGTTAAGAATGCTTGCTACATCCCGGCTCCGTTCTCTTCCGCGGGTGTAAGGCACAATGCAGTAATGGCAGAAATTATTACATCCGCGCATAATCGACACATAGCCCGAAACCCGGTTTCCGCAAATGCGTGAAGGAATCACGTCACGATAGGTCTCGGTTGTAGACAATTCCACATTGATAGCCTTCTCGCCCGCTTCCACCGAAGCAATCAGGTCGGGCAAGGAAAGATA
>DXCG01000176.1 GCA_019116145.1 Candidatus Phocaeicola gallistercoris | reverse complement strand
CAAATTAAAAGAGCGGAAGACGGGACTCAAACCCGCGACCCTCAGCTTGGAAGGCTAATGCTCTATCAACTGAGCTACTTCCGCAAATTTTGTGGGCAAAGATGATTCGAACCACCGAAGGCGTAAGCCAGCAGATTTACAGTCTGCCCCATTTGGCCACTCTGGTATTTGCCCTTCCTGCACTTTATTTTAAGTGTTCCCTCAAATGCGTTGCAAAGGTACGATTATTTTTTTTACTTGCAAGAGAAATTAATCATTTTTATTGCTGCAATTGCACATTCATCCCCTTTATTTCCCAATTTCCCTCCGGAGCGGTCTTCTGCTTGTTGCATGTTATTAGTCGTTATTAATCCATAAATAACTGGAGTGTTTGTTGTTGCATTAAGCAGGGTGATGCCTTGTGTTACTCCTGCGCAAACATAATCGAAATGAGGTGTATCTCCTTTTATGACACAGCCTAAGGCAATAACAGCGTCCACTTTTCCACTTTTGATCATTTGAGCTGCTCCGAAAGTTAATTCGAAACTTCCTGGAACTGTTTTTATTAAAATATTTTCGTCTTTAGCTCCTTGTTTCTTTAGTGTTGTTACAGCTCCTTTTAATAAGGAATTGGTGATAGTAGAGTTCCATTCGGAAACGACAATTCCAAATCTCATTTGCGAAGCATCAGGGACGGAATTTGGATCGTATTCGGAAAGATTGTGGTAGATTGTAGCCATGGTTATAAGAATCTTTTAGATATTGTTTTTATGATGCCTGTTGTTATATAAAAACAGGCATATATTACACTTTTGCTTTTCTTCTTTTGTTTGAAAGATGAAAGGGGTAATATATGCCTTGAAGCTATATGTTGTTTATAAAGTTTTATTTAATAGAAGCTCTTTCAATGTATTTATCGATGTTTAGAGCTTGATATGAGGTAGCATATTTGTTTTTAATTTGTTTATATGCATTGATAGCTTCGCTGTTTTTCCCTAATTTTTCTAAAATTTCTCCAGCTTGCAGTAAGAATATTGGGCTTAATGCGTCGCTGTCTGCCTTGTCTGCAGCTTTCAGTAAAGTGGCAGCAGCTTTGTCTAATTGTCCCATCTGTGCGTAGCAGTTTCCTAATGCTCCAAGAATGGCTGGAGCAACCATATAATCATCTGCATTGAATTTATCGAGGTATTTTGTTGCATCTTCATATTTCCCTAATTGTGCATAGCATAATCCTGTGTAGGCATTTGCTAAGTTCCCGGCTTTTGTCCCGCTAAATTCGTCTGTAATTTTTAGGAATCCAACATATCCTAAGCTATCACCATTTAAAGCTGTTTCATACTCTGCATTCCTAAAATACTCTTCTCCTTTAAAGATTGTTTCAGATGCTTTTAATTCATTTGGTTCGCTGATGAAGTTCTTATATGCCATTATACCTCCTGCGATTACAATGATAGCTGCAACAATGCCAATGAGGAGATTCTTGTACTTGAGAAGAAATGCTTCTGAATTACTTAATGCCTCATCTACGTTTAATGGGTCGTGGGTGTGTTTTTTTTCTGCCATTTTATTTATGTGTTTAAATTTCATTAATATATTTTCGGACAGCAAAAGTAGTTTATTTATGTGTATAAAAGAAATTTGTAAGCATGTTTTTTTTATTAATCTTGCTTTATTGCTACTTTTGCAACTCAAATATGGCTTATTTATGTGGTTAGAACGCATATCAGTACTTAATTATAAGAATATTGAGCAGGTCGATCTTGATTTCTCGCCGAAGGTTAATTGTATTATTGGGAAAAATGGGATGGGAAAAACAAATTTGCTCGATGCTGTTTATTATTTATCTTTCTGTAAAAGTGCGATGAATTCTGCAGATATGCAATCAATAATGCATGGGAAAGATTTTTTTGTATTGCAAGGATTGTATCGGACAGATGATGGAGGTCAAGAAGATATTTATTGTGGTTTGAAGCGAAAGCAGAAGAAGCATTTCAAGCGCAATAAAAAGGAATATATGCGTTTGTCGGAACACATTGGTTTGATTCCTTTGATTATGGTTTCTCCTTCCGATTCGGAATTGATTATCGGGGGAAGTGAAGGGAGGCGTCGTTTTATAGACGTGGTAATATCTCAGTTCGACAGAATTTATTTAGATCATCTGATTCGTTATAATAAGGCTCTTTTGCAACGTAATGTATTGTTACGGTCGAAGGTTGCGCCAGATGAAGAAATGTTGACTATTTGGGAGGAAATGATGGCGAAAAGCGGAGAGCATGTGTACCAAAAGCGCAAAGATTTCATTAATGAATTCATACCGTTTTTTCAATCGTATTATTCATATATTTCGCAGGATAAGGAAAAAGTCAGTTTAGCTTATAAATCGCAAGTCGATCAGGGTGATTTGTTGCAATTGTTGAAAGCTTCACGTTTGCAAGATAGTTATTTGGGATACTCTACAGTCGGTGTTCATAAAGATGATTTAGTGATGCAGTTGGGGGGATACCCGTTGAAGCGTGAGGGGTCGCAAGGACAAAGCAAAACCTATTTGATTGCATTAAAATTATCTCAATTTGAATTTCTGAAACGGACAGGAAGTCGGACTACTCCAATTGTTTTGTTAGACGATATATTCGATAAGTTGGATGTATCACGCGTAGAGCAGATCGTAAAATTAGTGGCTGGTAATAGCTTTGGGCAGATATTCATTACCGATACCAATCGGGAGCACTTGGATAAAATATTATCGACAGTAGGCAGTTCGTATAAATTGTTTGAGGTAGAAAATGGTAATATGGCAGAACGGAGTGGAGGAAATGAATGAAACGGAATAAAACAGAGCAGGTTGGCGATGTAATACGCAGGCTGTTGCGTCAAGAAGGTTTGGAAGCCCCATTAAATGAATATCGTCTGATTGAAGCATGGAAGGAAGTCGTGGGTGAAATCATTGCACGGTATACACGGCAACTATATATAAAAAATCAGACACTGTATGTGCATTTTACATCTTCTGTCTTGCGTCAGGAATTATTAATGCGCCGGAAAGAACTGGTACATGATTTAAATAAGAAAGTCGGATCACAGGTAATCGTCAATATCGTTTTCTGTTAGTGGAGAGCGAATAATCCATTTTCACTCCATACTTCGTTTACCGGGCTGTCGAATGCATCGGTAGGGAGTTTGTCTGTTAATTGAAACTGAAAGCAAATACCTATTTTATAGGCTTTCAGCAATGGGAGCAGTTTGTCATAATATCCTTTTCCTCTTCCTAAACGGTTTCCTCTTTTGTCGAAAGAAACGCCCGGGATGATGGCTAAGTCTATATCATCGTATGTGGTAAAAGCTTCTCCGGTGGGCTCTTCTATGTTGAAACATCCTTTTTTCATGCACCCTTTCCCAGAATAAGTTTTCAGTATCAAGCGGTCTCCCTGTACGGAAGGAAGAACAATATGTTTGTTTTTCCTCCATTTTTCTATGAATTCATGCGTCTGTACTTCATCGGGAAGAGAATGATATAATAAAATGGTTTTTGCCCGTTGAAAGAGCGGATGTATTTCTATGCTATTCATGATAACATCAGACCATTCGGTTCGTTCGGATGGAGATGTAGCTGCTTTTTTAGCTTTTATTTGCTGGCGGATAAGTTTCTTTTCTTCCTTATACATAAATTCCGGCATGTTTTTAAAAAAGAACAGCACATTACGTCTAGTTTTTCTTCATGAATAAAGCGTAATGTGCTGTTAAATTTTTATTCTATGGTTGTAGTGTCTGCAGGAGCTTGAGGATATGATTCTTCTTTTTCGAGAATATCCAATGCTTGAAGAACGGTATTGTCAAATTGGTTCAGATAAGTAATATATGCTTCTATGCCTAACATATTGTAGATAATGTTTCCATATAAACTTTCTTCGAACAATTTTTTCGATTTATACATAAGGATATTTCTGCGTTTCAGTCCTTTCGAACTTGCATACGTGGCAAATTGTTCCAAAAGGTTTTGTTTCTTCAAGAAACTTTCCATAGAGTCGGGGGTGTGAAATTCCTGCAGTTTATCTCGGTGGTTGTCGGTATATTTCATTGCATATCTTATAATAAGTCCGCGTGTAAGGGCTTCTCGATAATAAGAAGTCATGTTTGTAGTGTCTTCTGGGACGAAGATATCCGGCATAATACCTCCTCCTCCGTAAACAACTCTCCCTAAGCTGGTATGATAAATTTCTTTGGTGTTTTGTTTGATGCTATCTGCAGAGAAAAATTCACCATGCTCATATCGGTTGATAAGGTCCATTTCGTATTCTTGATACTTACCGTTCTCATAAGGTTTCTGAATGCAACGTCCGGAAGGGGTATAATACCGTGCAATGGTAAGTCTGATTGCCGACCCATCGTTGAATTCGATAGGTTGTTGAACTAAACCTTTGCCAAAAGAACGTCTTCCGATAATAGTTCCCCGGTCGTTATCTTGGATGGCTCCGGCGAATATTTCGCTGGCAGACGCCGAGCCTTCGTTGATCAGAACAATTAATGGCATATTCTGGTTGCTCCCGGTTCCGTTTGATGTATAGTTCTCACGGGGTGATTTTCGTCCTTCCGTATAGACAATCAAGCGGTTTGCAGGGAGAAATTCATTAACCATTTGTATGGCAGCAGCCATATATCCTCCGGTATTCCCACGTAGGTCGATAATTAATCCTTTGCATTTCTCTTTATTTAGTTTAGCCAATGAAACTAATAATTCGGGATAGGTGGTTTCACCAAATTTGTTGATCTTGATATATCCGAATTTTTCATTGACCATGTATGTCGCATCAATACTTTTTACGGGGATATCTCCGCGTACAACTGTAAAATGAAGAATATCTTTTTCTCCAAGACGATATATTCCTAATTTAACTTTACTTCCTTTTTCTCCTTTGAGTCTTCGCATCGATTCTTCATTGGTCACAATTTTTCCGACAAAAGCCGAATCGTCGATTTCAACAATTCTATCGCCTGCCAAAAGTCCAACTTTTTCAGATGGTCCTCCTTGAATGACGCTGTTTACGTGAATCGTATCATCTTGAATTGTAAATTGGATACCGATGCCACTAAAACTACCTTTTAAGTCAGAATTGGCGGCTTCTAAATCTTTAGCTGGAATATACGAAGAGTGTGGGTCAAGTTCCGATAAAATTTGAGGCATGGCACTTTCTACCAGATTATTCACGTTGACAGTATCAACATATTGGTCGTTGATAATGTGTAACAATGCATTAATTTTATTGGATGAAGTATTGATAATGCCCAATCGATTTCCTGAAAAGTGATTAGCATAAAAAGTCCCTATTATAATGCCTATTACTAAACAGACGGCTATTATTAAAGGAATAAAGCGGTTTTTAGAGTTGTTTGCCATAATATTATTCGTTTGGATTAAGATATACCAATTCAATATTTGCACGTTTCATCAGCTCCAATCCATCTTCCAAACGGTATTTTTCTGCATAAACGACACGTTTGATTCCGGCTTGGATAATTAATTTAGCGCATTCGATGCAAGGAGATGCAGTGACATATAATGTTGCTCCTTCACTACTATTGTTAGAACGGGCTATTTTTGTGATAGCATTGGCTTCTGCATGCAGTACATATGGTTTGGTTAAGCTATTCTCGTCTTCGCAGATATTTTCAAATCCAGCCGGAGTGCCATTGTATCCATCTGAAATAATCATTTTATCCTTTACAATAAGTGCTCCGACTTTGCGGCGTTTGCAATATGAATTCTCTGCCCATATAATGGCCATTTGCATGTAGCGTTTATCAAGTATCTCTTGTTTTTGTTCGTTTGTATTCATGTTGTATCAATTAATTATTAAATCCAATAGGATAAAATTGGATATAATGGTTTTTTGTCCCATTGAAAAGTCTGATGAGTTGAGAGTCTCCACGATAAAATTGTGCATTGACAATCTCCTGATAAAAGGTTGCATCCAACCCGCTTGGCGTCTTATTGCTGCGTAAATTTATATGGAAGCTTTGGTCCTTCCCATTGGCACTCCATGTGCCATTGAAAGTAAAGTCGCTTCCTCTTCCTGTAACGGTTCCATCATTGGAAAATTGGATGATGTACATTTCTTGTTTGCTATTTATTTCTTGGATGGCTGCACGGTCTAAAGTAGGAGTAGATTTGTTATTATCTTTCCAATTGGGTGTATCGTACGATCCACTCCAATGCCAAGTTTGACCATTTGCGAATATTTCCATTATGTCATCTTCTTCGTTGCAGCTTCCTAAAGAAAAAGCAAAGAGGAGAGTAAGGAATAGTTGATATATTTTCATTTTCATTTATTTTATTCCATTTCTTTTTAAAAGAGCCTCGATGGTAGGCTTTTGTTGGCGGAAACGTTTATAAAGAGTCATAGGATGTTCCGTTCCTCCTTTGGATAAAATGTTCTGACGAAAAGATTGAGCCACTTCTGGGTTGAAGATTCCTTTCTTTTTAAATACGGAAAAAGCATCAGCATCTAATACTTCTGCCCATTTGTAGCTGTAGTAGCCAGCTGCATATCCTCCCGACATGATGTGTGAGAATTGTACGCTCATGCACGTATCCTTTATTTCCGGGAGAAGGCGAGTAGCACTGAAAACGTTTTGTTCGTATGTACGGATATCATCTTCGAATGCAGTGTTTCGGGTATACCATGCCATATCGAGAAGTCCAAAACTTACTTGACGAATGCAGGAGTATGCAATATTAAAGTTTGATGAATCGATGATACGTTGTATCATTTCTTCAGGAATAGGCTTTTTGGTTTGGAAATGTTGCGCAAATGTATTCAGAAAGTCTTTTTCTGTTGCATAATTTTCCATTATTTGTGATGGAAGTTCTACGAAATCCCAATAGACATTTGTTCCGCTCATACTTTTAAAGCGTGTATTGGCGAAAATGCCATGAAGCGCATGCCCGAATTCATGTAAGAAAGTGTTGACTTCGGAAAATGTTAGTAAAGCAGGTCTTCTGGAAGTAGGCTTGGTAAAGTTGGTTACGATAGATACGTGCGGGCGACTGTTTATTCCGTTTGAGTCTATCCATT
Source organism: Candidatus Phocaeicola gallistercoris (assembly GCA_019116145.1). Lineage (GTDB taxonomy): Bacteria > Bacteroidota > Bacteroidia > Bacteroidales > Bacteroidaceae > Phocaeicola > Phocaeicola gallistercoris. The sequence goes on along the minus strand of DXCG01000176.1, from coordinate 8,283 downwards.
GTTCTTTGTAGTTTGTCATCCATGCGCCGGAATGTTTTCCTTTGCGGGGGAAGAAATCTGTATATAATATAGCTAAATAATTGTTATTTGAGTCGTACACTTCATAAGCAGTAACATCGGGATGATATACCGGAATATTTTTGTTTTTCTTGAACGTTATTCCGTATAAGCGGGTTGCTAATCCGAAAATTCCTTTTTGAACTTGCGACAACTCAAAATAAGGGCGTAATTCTTCTTCGCAAAAATGATATTTCTGTTGTTTTAGTTTTTCCGAGTAATAAGAGAAATCCCATGGCATCAATTCAAAATCTTGTCCTTCTGTTTGACGGGCGAATTCTTCTACTTCTTTTACTTCTTGTTGGGCAGTAGGCAGATAAGCTTTTATTAAATCGTTTAATAGTTGATATACCTGATTGCTGTTTTCTGCCATGCGTTTGCGTAAAACATAATCGGCATAGTTTGTATAACCCAATAGTTGAGCCAATTGCATGCGCAGATTGACAATCTTCTTCACAATTTCTTCATTGTTGTAGGTATTGTTGTGTACGCATTGCGTATTGTATGCCATGTATAGTTTTTTGCGTAGTTCTCGGATTTCACTATATTTCATGAATGGGACATAGGAAGGAGCTTTCAGTGTAATCACCCATCCGGTCACTCTTTTATCTTTCGCTGCATGAGCTGCTGCGATAATTGAACTTTCGGGAAGACCTTTCAGTTGTTCTTTTGAAGTGAGCAACATTTCAAATTTATTTGTCTCTTTCAGGACATTTTGGGAAAACGTCAAGGTAAGTAAACTTAATTCTGTAGAGATTTTCCTGAATTTTTCTTTATCTTTTTCAGAAAGGCCGGCACCTTTTCGGATAAATCCATCGTATGTTTTGTTCAATAAAGCAGATTCTTCTTGGGTTAAGTTGAGCTTATCGCGCGACTCGTAGACCTGTTTCACACGCTGAAACAATTGGGGGTTGAGAGAAATGTCGTTGTTGTGATTGGACAAATCCGGCATTACTTTTTGTGCAATGGCTTCCATTGCATCACATGTTTCAGCACTCAATAAGTTGAAAAATACGGTCGTAACCCGCTCTAATAACTTGCCCGATTGTTCTAAGGCTACTATGGTATTATTGAAAGTGGGTGCTTCCGGGTTGTTGGTGATTGCTTCAATTTCTTTATTTTCTTGCCGGATGCCTTCTTGAATAGCCGGCTCGTAATCTGAATATAAAATTGAATCGAAAGGAACAGTATCGTGTTCGGTTCTATAAGGTTGTAGAAAAGGGTTTCGTTTGATAAGTTCTTCCGGATGCAACGCATAATCGATAAGCCACTCCAAATTGCGGATGTAAATTTCTTTGCGCCGGAGTATTACCAACCCTTTATTCTCTAAATCGTTTAACATCTTTGATATGTTGAGGCGGGTATCATCAAGAATGTTTGCGATATCCTCCATTTTCCCCTGTAAGCACTTTTTCCCCTTTAATGAAGAACAGTGTATTTGTAGGAAATAGATAAAATTGTTTAAAGTGCTTCCCGTTTGCAAGTCACATATTTTGTTATAAAGAACTTGTGAACGATTGCTGAGAAGGTTTAAATAGTTTAACTGGAATATCTCATATTTGTTTAAAATGGGTAATATATACGATTTGCTGATGTAGACAGTATCTACATCGGTCTCTGCAAAATAGGAGGCTGTATACTGTGGATACATACCAAAAACAGAATAAGGTTCCAGTACATACGGGCTTTCGGAATATTCCTGAATGCTATAATGGTATTTCTTATTGAATGCTTCCGAACGGACTTCACCTTGCAGGACAAAGATGATGTTGTTGCAATATGTGTTTTGTGTAACAATACAGTCCCCCTTTTTATAGGTTTTAAAATGAAATTTTACTTTTCCGAGTATAGAAGTAAAATCATCTTTACATAGTCCTTGAAAGAGAGGAAGCTGTAATAGTTTGTCATACATACTTACTTCCATGTGTTTTAACTATATTAAAGTGTCATTTTAACAGACAAAGGTAAATAATATTCTGTGATAATATTTTGTTTTCACCTTTTTTATCGTTTCTTACCGTCTGATAATGTAGTTTTTCTTTTTGTGGAAATGTGTGTTTTTATTTATTTTTGCATAGTTTTAAAATAGAGTGTTATGGGAGGACTCAATTTACAAGAATTAGTAAGTGCGTTTATTGTATTGTTTGCAGTTATTGATATAATTGGAGCTATACCTATTATATTGGATTTAAAACAGAAAGGACGTGTAGTCAATGCTCCGCAGGCCACACTGATTGCGGCAGTTTTGCTTGTTGGTTTCTTCTTTGCCGGCGATATGATGTTGAAGCTGTTTCAAGTTGACATTGCATCGTTCGCAGTAGCAGGTGCTTTCGTTATCTTTTTAATGTCGCTTGAAATGTTGTTGGATATTGAAATATTTAAAAATACAGGTCCGATAAAGGAAGCTACTTTAGTTCCATTGGTTTTCCCCCTTTTAGCAGGAGCCGGTTCGTTTACTACGTTATTGTCGTTACGGGCAGAATATGCAACTATAAATATTTTGTTGGCATTGCTGTTGAATATGGTATGGGTCTATATTGTTTTAAAAATGACCGATCGCATTGAACGAATGTTAGGGAAAGGAGGAATTTATATTATCCGTAAGTTCTTTGGTATTATTTTGTTGGCAATTTCCGCTCGTCTGTTTACAGCCAATCTTACGTTGTTGATTGAACAATTTCAGCATAATTAATAGGAGTTTAGTAAAGTTTTTTAATTAAATCGCTCCGCCCTATTCGTTTTAGTTCTGAGATGATTTTCTGACGCTCTTCCGGCTTGTACCAGAAGAAAAACATTCGTTGTGCCAATTTTTCTTTTTGGGTCTTGGCAGAAAAGATAGGTTTTAGAGTATAAGGATGTATGCCGGTGTACCATGTTTCTGTAGCAACAGTCATTGGTGTAGGGGTGAAATCTTGTACTTGTTCCAGATGAAAGTCTATTTGTTTAGTAATGACAGCTAGTTCTGCCATATCTTCTTCTGTACATCCCGGATGGCTACTGATGAAATAAGGGATAATCTGTTGTCGAAGGTTTTGTTCTTTGTTTATTTTGTCGAAGATACGCTTAAATTCGTAAAACAATTCGAAGGAAGGCTTTCTCATTATTTCAAGAACGCGTGTACTGGTGTGTTCAGGAGCGACTTTCAATCGCCCGCTTACATGTCGTGTTATTAGCTCGCGTGTGTATTGTTCTGTGCTTTGGTTGATAACCGGATTTTTGCTTTTGTGCAATAATAAATCATAACGGATTCCACTCCCGATGAAACTTTTTTTTATGCAAGGTAGAGAATCGACGCTATGATAAATATCCAATAGCGGACGATGGTCGGTATTTAGATTTGGACAAATTTTCGGATGAATGCATGACGGGCGTTTACACTTGCGACATAAGTTTTCGTCTGTTCCATGCATGGCATACATATTTGCCGACGGACCTCCTAAGTCACTTAAATAGCCTTTGAAGTCGGGCATTTCGGTGATTGCTTTCACTTCCTTTAAGATACTTTCTTTACTTCGACTTACAATAAATTTGCCTTGATGGGCAGAGATGGTACAGAAAGCACATCCTCCGAAGCATCCACGATGAATATTGACAGAAAATTTGATCATGTCGTAAGCCGGAATGCGTTTGTTTTTATATTTGGGATGGGGCAAGCGTGTATAAGGTAAATCGAAAGAATGGTCTAACTCTTTTTGAGTCATCGGGGGATAAGGTGGATTGACAACCACTATTTTATTTCCTGTTTCTTGCCATATACGGGCAGCTTCGTATTTGTTCGATTCTTCTTCAATATGCCGGAAATTGCGAGCTTGTTTACTTTTGTCGTCAAGGCACTCTTTGTGTGAAAACAGGCGTAAATCGTTTTCTTGGGGTTGGAAGTTTTCACGCGATGCAAGATATGCCGTTTGCGGAATATTTGTCGGAAGGGTTTTTGATATTTCCATTTGCCTACTTAGTTCTATGATGGGTTTTTCTCCCATGCCGTAGATTAATAAATCGGCTCCGGAACTAATTAAAATAGATGGAAAAACTTTATCTTGCCAATAATCGTAATGAGTTAAGCGGCGAAGCGAGGCTTCGATTCCTCCTAAAATTACAGGAACATCGGGATATAATTCTTTTAGAATACGAGTATATACGATACTTGGATATTCGGGACGCATGTCATGACGTCCGTCAGGTGTATAAGCATCTTCGCTTCTTAGTCGTTTATTGGCAGTGTACCGATTGACCATACTATCCATACTACCGGCTGTCACGCCAAAAAATAGACGAGGGCATCCTAATTTTTTGAAATCGCGTAGATCATCACGCCAATTAGGTTGGGGCACAATTGCAATTTTCAAACCTTCAGCTTCAAGGATGCGCCCGATAACAGCAGCTCCGAATGATGGATGGTCAATATAAGCATCACCGCTGAATAATATTACATCCAATTCATTCCAGCCTCTTAGTTCTACTTCTTTTTTGGTAGTGGGTAACCAATCGGTCAATTTGTATTCTTTCAACGTTTGTTTCAGTTTAAAGGTTCATTCAGGATGTCGGGATGAAGACTACCTTCTTTCTCACGTTCCCATTTCAGGTATAATTGAATAAGTTGGTATAGCCCGAATGCTTTCATATTATTGTTGTAAATCACATCAATGCAAAGGTCGAGTAAATCTTTGCTGTTGCTTTCCATCGATGCAATAAGAGAACGGATGTTCAATTTGAGTTTATCGAGAACCGGTTCGTTTACGATACCGTTGCTGTCTATTAAGTGTTGGAATAAAGCATATTTCTCAATCGTCTTTAAATGTTCTTCCGATATTTCTATAGTTCGGGTACCAGACTGGTTTGCTTGAATTGTAAACATAATGGTAAAAATTAAATATGTAACAAAGGTATGTTTTTTTCTGAAATTATTTCATAAGAATGTATTTTGAATGAAAAAATGTTAGGGCGTTTTTTTATTTTCCTAAGATAAATGATTTATTTTTCCATGAAAAAATTTAAAAATGCCTTCATGATTTGTGCCCGTTGTGTTTTCCCTTGTATGCATTCGAAAGGAAAACCTAAAATCAACGTGCGGTAATTCCCCTTGAATGCAATGCCGGCACTTGCTTGATTGTCGGTATAAAGGAAAGTAGAAAACGCTTGGGGGGCAGGTAAAATATATGTTGGTTTTGTTACTGCATAAATTTGTTCATTAGGCTGGGTCAGCACAGAAAGCGATTGGTTTAGCCCATAAATATTGCCGGAATAGGATGATTGCATGGATGGGCTACTTGTAAATTTCAATGTTTGCTGGCAAAAATCGTTGTTGGTTATAACATCGTTCAAATTGCTCCCGCTTATTAACAAACAGCCATTATTGTTGCAGTAAGTTGTTAAAGCCTGTACAATTTCATCTTCCAGTTTATTGACTTCAGCTCCGCATATGATATCGACTATCGGATAAAGGCTTAAATCGGTCGTTCCGCTTACAAGTGTTTCGCTGCTACATGAAACAAATGAGAAACGGTCGGCCATTTGAATTGCTTTCCCATGGACGAAAGGATAATCGAATGTATTGCCTGCAATAATTTTTCCTTCCAAGCTGCTGTCTGTAAATCCTAAATATTCAGGCGATTCTCCTCCCATTTTTTCCCGATTGAAATTTTGTTGGTATCCACAGAAAGCAGAAGTATTCAGATAAGGCATACCCACATCGGTATGTAAGTCGAAACCTTGCTCTGTAGGGGTATTGATAAAAGTCGGTTTGCTTGTTCGGTAAAAGGCATTGACAATAAGAATGGTTCCTTTGCTGCGTTTGGCTTTATATGCAGAAAGTGTTTCCGAAGGAAAACTTTCTCCTCCTTTGTTTACTGCAGTAATTTTGAAGCTATAAACAAGTCCTGGTTCTATTTTTGCAGTAAACGTATTTTTCCGAACATACGTGCCGTTATCGAATCCGCTGTCTCCGATACGGGTATAGACAATATATCCGTCGGGTTTTGCGGTAGGTTCCGTCGGGTCGGTAGTTGGAGTCCATCTTAGTTCGAATGTATTTTTTTTCTCTCCTTCTTGGATGGCGAAATGATTGACAGGGAGAGGTTGTACCGTGTAGTCGGTTTGATGCATATTGGCCATATATTTTAATATGGATTTGTAAATAGAACGTCCGACTACAAACTTGAATTTTGGGTCATGTCCCAACTGCAAGTCATTGAAATTTTGGTGGGAAAGCAATTCTATTATAGCCGAAGGGACGGCAGGAAGACGTGTCTCACTGTAGTTTCGGTTCCACATGCTGCGGCGTTTCCACTGAATATTAAATTGTGAATTGATATCTTTTTGAAGTCCGGTCAGAATCATGTCGATGAAATCTCTTGATGCATAGCGTGAAATGCCATTATTGGTTTTTCCGTCATTATAATCGGTCGTATAAATGCCTAATGAACCGACAAGGTTATTGTCTTTGTAATATCCCGCATCGCTATGAATGGCTAAGCAAAGTTCAAAAGGAACCTTTAGTCCTTTTTCGGATGGATTGAAAATAGACCCTCCACTTAAATAGTTAGTCATAAGCGAACGGCAATTGATGTCGTCGTTATAGTCGTTCTCTCCTTCGCTTTTGCTGTAAATATGATAAGGCATGCCTGCCCATTGTGCCCAATAACGTGCACCTTCCATTGCACGGCAAACACCGCTGACCTGTTCCCCGCGGGCGATATTTCCCATTCCTCCGCCAAAACGTACAGCATCGGCGCAAACGACTCCTTGTTGAGTACTTTCATTACTTAAGACAACCATACCATAATCGTTGCTACCTTCATCAAATTCGAATGTACCTAAGTAAACCCAAGTACCTCCACCTATCTGTTGGTTGACTTTGAATTCTGTGACACCTCCATTGTGAAATACAATGTATTTTGCATCGGAAACGCTTTCCGGGAGAGTTTGATAGCTGACGTAAACTGCATATTTCCCTTTCTCTGGGATGTTTGGAATCCATTCGGCGAAAGCTTTCTCTGGCTTCGGTTGGGTAGTTATGTATCGGGCTGTTCCATCTTTAAACGGATTGTGCTTGTCTGGGTATTGCGTGAATTTTTGTGCGAATCCTTGCATGGGACTTGTTTCCCAACGATGCTTTTTGTCGTTGACTTCTATATAAAGGCTATTGGTTAAGCAAGTATCGTTGTCGACTATTATTTCGTGTTTCTGCCAATCTCTTTCGCGCGGTGTAAAGATAATACCACCCGCATTTTCCAACATCGGGATTAAGTAAGGAATAACAATCGACTGGGTATACAAATCTTCCATTGTCGCGAATAAATGCGGTCGTTGCCATTTCCATAAATTTTGGGCATTATTGTAATATTTTCCATGGCTTTGCCATAGTGCAATATGGCGGTTTGACAGTCCTTGTGTAGGGCGAAAAGGCTTTGAAATATTTTCTACCCATGCATCTCCTTTGTAATGAAGACCTTTGTAACTTCTGGAACCGTCTTTTTTTATTTTGTTCCTGAAAGCATTGGGTATTAAATTTTCTATGGGTTGCCCGTCGGTAAAAATGGTTAGCTCATAATAATTGACAGGACCGGGAAGTATTTGCTTGATAGATTTATAAATAGCTTGTGTATTTTCTTCGGTAAAAGGTTGATAACCGAAATTCTCATTTGCATAGATATGAAGGGATTTTCCCTCATGGTCGATAACGAAGTGATCGAGCTCACATTGGCCAATGTTTGCATAGACTGTTTGGTAATTCTCGAAAAAGTCGGACAATCGTTGTGCAACGTTTCGCTCAAGGCTCTGACCGAATAAAGGGAAAGTTATAAGGAATAAGTAGGTGTAGATTAAAAAGTAAAGTCTCTTCATGTTCGTTAAATATAGAAACTTGATGATAAAAAAGGGTAATGATGTTTTTATATATTTCCGATGTCGAATTTCTCAGGATATTTCCCTTTAAATTGCTTGAAATATAATTTAATTGTCTTCATGTCTTTGTTAATATCTCCGCATGGAATGATATATTTTTCTGCATAAATGCATTTTTTCTTATAATCGATACCAATGAGAACAATAGGAATATTGGCCCCTAAAGCGATGTAATAAAACCCTTTTTTCCAATTGGGATTGGGCGATCGAGTGCCTTCCGGTGTAATGGCCAAATGGAATGTTTGGCTGTTTTTTATTTTATATATAATTTGTTCTACCATGGAAGAATGTTTATCCCGGTTTACCGGAATACCTCCTATCCAG
>DXCG01000175.1 GCA_019116145.1 Candidatus Phocaeicola gallistercoris | reverse complement strand
TTTAACCAAAACGAAAAATGGGATAAGGATGACCCGAAACGATACCGGTATGAACTGGCAACCATGGGATGCCGTACCCGTGTATTCGAAAACCTGAACGGCGAAAAGACCAGTTTGGGGCGCGGAAATCTTTCGTTTACTACGATGAACCTGCCTCGGTTGGCAATCGAAGCACGCCGGGAAGCGGAACGCATGACGGGAAACGAGAATCAAGAAACCATTGAACAACGTGCCAAAGCGCTGTTTCTTGAATCGGTACACCGCATGTCGGAATTCATCGGAGAGCAATTATACATCCGTTATCAGTATCAGCGTACCGCCCTTGCCCGCCAATTCCCATTCATGATGAGCAACGATGTCTGGAAAGGAGGAGGCAAGCTGAATCCAAACGATGAAGTAGGCGATGTATTGAAACAAGGTACTTTGGGGATTGGGTTTATTGGCGGACACAATGCCATGATGGCTCTGTATGGCGCAGGACACGGACATAACCGCAAAGCCTGGAACACACTTTACGAAGCGGTAGAAGAAATGAATCGCGTTGTAGAAGAATTGAAACAGAAATACGGCTTGAATTATTCGGTACTGGCAACGCCTGCCGAAGGGCTTTCGGGGCGCTTTACCCGTATCGACCGCAAGAAATACGGTATTATTCCGGGAGTGACCGACCGCGATTATTACGTCAATTCGTTCCATGTAGACGTGAAAGAACCTATCAGCATTGTAGATAAAATCAAGTGTGAAGCTCCTTTCCATGCTTTGACTCGTGGCGGACACATCACGTATGTAGAACTGGACGGCGAAGCACAAAAGAATGTGCGTGCCATTGCCAAGATAGTCAAAGTGATGCATGACGAGGGTATCGGTTACGGCTCTATCAATCATCCGGTAGACACCTGCCACAATTGCGGGTATCGTGGTGTTATTTACGACAAGTGCCCGATATGCAATAGCGAGAACATTCTCCGCATGCGGCGCATCACCGGATATCTTACCGGAGACCTAAGCAGCTGGAATTCAGCCAAACGCGCAGAAGAACGCGACCGAGTAAAACACCATTAATTAGTTAATAATGAATAGTTAATGATTAATAGCTAAAAGTGGAAGCACGCCACTTTTAGCTATTAATCATTAACTATTAACTCTCAAAGTCTGTGCTCCATTATCTATATACATATCCCGAAACCATTGTAGACGGCGAAGGCATCCGGTTTTCTATTTACCTTGCCGGGTGCAACCATCGATGCAAAGGATGCCACAATCCTGAATCGTGGAATCCCTTAGCCGGCTCTCCTTTGACCGATGAGGTTATTGACGGAATCATATCCCAAATCAATGCCAATCCTCTATTAGACGGAATCACTTTCTCTGGAGGTGATCCATTCTTTTCCCCAAAAGACTTCTTACCTGTTATCCAAAAGTTCCGTGAACAAACGGGACTGAATATTTGGTGTTATACCGGATATACTTACGAAGAATTACTTGCCGACCCGTTACGCCGTCTCATTCTCGCCTATATTGATGTCTTAGTCGACGGACAGTTTGAACAAGCTCTTTACTCTCCACATTTAGAATTCCGAGGAAGCAGTAATCAACGTATTTTAAAACTAAAAGAAATACCTAAAGTCAATCATTCTATATAATTTGTATCAAAAATGAAACAAAAAGAACATAAACAATTGACATAAATCATGAAAATCTCTATTTTACAAAAAAAGGAAGATTAGCAGTTGGGAGAAAAATCTAAAAACTATACATTTGCAATGTGGTTGTGAAACCAATGTATTTTATAAACGAATATTCATAATACAGATTTTTTAAGGTATAAGAAAAAAAAGCAATTTAAGTTATCAAGGTATTAGAAATTTTAAGTCACTAGTAAAAGGTAATTGTTTTCAAGAAAATTAAAAAATAGGTTTTAGTACAAATTGCTTTTTGGTAAAAAATGATTTAGGATAACAAAAAATGTGATGAGATGAAAGAACCCTTAAATGGGGGTTCTTTAGAAAGTCGGCGGCGTTCATATAAAAGAACGATCGCTTTTTTTATAAAGGACTATTATTTTATACAAAAACATATAAACTTAAAAGTCATGGAACTACCTAAAGATGCAATGATGCTATTCAGTTTCATAAATATGAGATTACGTGATTTCTATCCATCATTAGATGCTTTATGCGATGATATGCACGTTGATAAAAACGAAATCGTTGCCCGCCTAAAAGAAGTCGGATTTGAATATAATGCCGAACAAAATAAATTCTGGTAATTCTCAGTTATTTCGCAACCAAAGTTCTGGATTCAATTTGGAGGCTTCTTTACGTAATTGGAAATGTAACACAGTATTTCCGTCTTTATCGGTATGAACCTCTCCTATATGTTCTCCTGTTTTCAAACGATCTCCTTTTTTCACTACGATTGATTGCAGATTACAATATACAGAAATATAACTCCCATGACGGACTAAAACATTGGAAAGTCCATTATATTGAAAGACAGCCGATACTTCCCCATCAAAAATAGCACGAGCCTGTGCACCGTCTTTCCCTTTTATATCAATGCCCTTATTATCCAAACGTACATTTTTCAATCCACTAACTTGATACTTCCCGTAATGACCAATAATGGCATAAGGACCTGTGATAGGTATAGGTAATCGCCCTTTATTCTGTTCAAATACTCCCGACAGTTTATGTCCACTCGAATCTATTTTATAACGTTCCATCGACATTTTTACATCTTTCACTTGCCGGTCTTTCTCTTCAACCGATTTTTCTGATGACTTTCCAGATACCACATTGTTTTTTTTATGTGACATCTCAATCTCCATAGCAATCAGCCTATCGATTTGTTTATCTAACTGTTCGGCGGTACGACGCTTTTCATTTATTGCATTTTGAATACTACGCTGCTTTTTTTGTAAAGTTGCCAACAATTTTTTGCGTTCTTTTTCTTGACTCTCCAATTTTGCCTTTTCCAATTCTTCTTGATGCAAGATATTCTCTTTTGCTTCTTTGCTTGCTATCAATTGTTGTTGCTTCTCTTCAATCTGCTTTTGTCTACGTTTCAACTCTATACCCTGACGATGTTGAAAATCGGCATACTGACGTACATATCGCATACGCCTATACATCTGATTCAAATTTTCTGCAGAAAAAATAAACATCAGTTTTTCTTGAATGGTCCTATGCCGGGACATATATCGCAACGATTTGGCGTACCTTTCTTTTTTCATCTTTAAATCACTATTTAAAGATGAAAGCTCTTTCTGCACACGAGCAATCTCCATTTGAACAATTTGTACATCTTTTGAAATTGTTGCCAAATATTTTTTCCGTTTTTCTATTTGCCCCAACAATAATGCCAAGTTATCTAACTGACCTTTCACATCTTTTTTAGTAGACTGCAATAATGTTTCCGACTCAGAAATTTGCTTTTTCAATTCAGCATGTTGCTGTTCCAATTCCTGAATTTTATGCGTTGTTTGAGCCGTCCCAAACTGTATGCAAAAAAAGAAAAACAGAAAACAAAACCAAGACTTCATTTACAATAACAGTTTCAATAGTTCGTCTATTTCAGTACGCTTATATTTAGATGGAATATCAGTATGAGTTTCCCATGTCGAATTTACAGACAAACGCGAAAAGTTCATATCCAATCGAAAAGGAGATTTACTCCCTTCCACCATAAGGCACATGTGCTTCGGAAATAATCTATCTTCTAAAGGAACAAAAGAATCATATTTCCAATTTAGTCCGTAAGGAGTATCTACCATATTAATACGGCTTTCCTGCAAAACCCCTTCACTGGCCGATATTTTAAAACGATAAGACAACTTTTTTGAGTCTTTCGCCTGAAGAAAAGCCTCTCCTTTTTCCATGATTACTCGAAAACGATTTAAATCGGACGAAGCCAATGTCGATTTTCCTGGCAAAAACAATTCATTGAAAAACAAAGACTGTAGGACATTAAAACTCACTTCTGTATCTATCAACGCACTTAAATCATCAAAAGACAACTGCACATAACGTTTATGTATACGGTCCAACAATAATGCTCCATCGGGAGATAATTCCAAGCGGGCTACTTCTATTCCCAGCAAAGGAGCCATACTCAACTGTATAACTTCTCCTTTTTTTAATCGAAGTGTTGCATTCACTTTTGTCGTCTTCTCTTTATTCTGCAGTTTTAACGCAACCTTTCCCGTTAAACATTCCCACTCAGAAGTTTGACTGACTAACCTTTCTATATATTCTCTTTTAACCAAGCTTCCCGTTTCCGAAGAGCTTTTCAATCTACGAATAGAAGAGCAAGAAGAAACAAACCCTATAAT
>DXCG01000174.1 GCA_019116145.1 Candidatus Phocaeicola gallistercoris | reverse complement strand
TAGTGAAAAAGGAGGCACATACGATATGACAATCACTTATTTTACAGCCGAAGACCGTTCACTTGTTGTAGATGTCAATGGAGAAAAACAAACCATCGAGAAACTAAATTCCGGAGGATACAGCACGCCCGGAACAATAACAATTCAAGTAAATTTAAAACCAGGAAACAATGTTATCCGTATGGGACGCAGCGATTATTGGGCCCCCGACATCGATTGTTTTACTTTAACTCCACAAGTTAATCCTACAAAAGCATAAAAACACCAACTCACAATAAGTTATTAAAAAAGAGGCTGCCACATTTTGAATATATTGTGATAGCCTCTTTTTCTTCGATCTTACCAAAAGTATTCTTCCCGTTTTAGAATATAACGCCTAAACGAAATCCAATATTACTCTGTCCCTCTATGTTTCTTGTCAATGTAACTGTTTTATTCGTCATATAATTATAAAATCCGGCAACATGGAATCCGAAACGGCAATTGGAAAATGGATATATTTTAATCCCGACTTCGGGTGAAACATAAAAGCCCCATCCCCTATCATACACTCCCGATACCCCATAATAAGTAGTATTGCGTGCAAACACAGCACCAAGTTTAGCACCCACATAAGGTTTTACATACTTGCCATCATACAAATCATAAGAAGTTGTCACACCAAAAGGCAATTGATAAGCAGAACGTTGTTGATCGGTTGTCAGTAACTCCGTTGGAGAAATAACCAATGTCTGACGCCCTACATATTTATGATTAGTATGAAAATTAATAAAGGCACCCACCGACCACCGTGAAGCAATATCGTATGTTCCTTCAAAATTCATTCCCCATCCGCTTATTTTATCTGCAAAATCAGTTGACAAAGGCGCATTCATCTGCCAATCAACAATCAGATGTATTTTGTTTCCATCGGTTTGAGCATACCCATTAACAACACATCCCAAACATACGACCAAGCAAGTCACAAATATTTTAATTCTATTTCTTGTTTTCATAAGAACTTCCTCCTCATTCTACCTTCTATCATTTTAATTTCTGGTTATATAATCAGCTTGTCTAAAAGCTTGATTTACTCCATCTATCAATAAGCGCATATTAATTCTTCCATTTCCATATTGAAATCCGGAAGCCACAGCATACCAAATTACCGGGATTTTCAGATTATTCTCTTCGATTTCTTTTTGAGAAATATCTACCATTTCAATAATCAAGGCATTTGTATTAAATGTATAAACTACCGGATATGGATAATACCATCCTCCCCATCCGCTTCCCCAAAAGCCGGGATTCCACCAACCAAACGAATAATCGGCATATCCACCCGTCACAATCTGGTTTGCTTGAGCTAAATAAGACAACTGTAAACCTAAGTCTGCATCTTCTTTTTTATCAGTCCGTACATATCCTTTTAACTCCATTTGTTTTTCTACCGCATGAATAATAGCCAAAGCATTTTCATCATCCCAATAAGTAGCCTTCACATCGCCGGCATTTAAGATGCTATCTGGAATGAAATAAGTAGCATACGTCCCAAAATCCACGTTACTGGCATGGTCTGTGTACACAACAAAATCTGCATCCAATTGATTCATATCAGGATCTTTCTCGCATGCAGTCAGACCAAACGCGACCAAACATGCAAACATTAATTTCATTTTCATATAATCATTTCCTTTTTAAGTTATATTTTTATCCTTACAGCGAACGTCCTTTAAATACATGGCTGTTATCACTCGCATAAATATTTCCACTCAATGTCAACCTGTTGGAATTCAAATTCGGAGAGATATCCACTACAGCATCATTCGAACCTGCATACATCGTAATACGAATGACGGCAGAAATACCTACTCCCATTACATTCATGGATACATAAAGATTTGCCTTTTTGTCTTTCTTCACTTCATACGATGTTACTCTTCCATCAACCGTAATACCGCCTAACCCGTTTGGTCCCAATTCAGGAACATTAAAAGCAACCTGTACAACAGCATTTTCACCTTTAACTGCTACAAAATTAGTATTTGAATTTACATAAGCATTCTTTCCTGTCTTAAAAATCACCCGATCGGCTTCTAGTATAAACGATTTCTCTTCAATAGCCACCACTGCTTCTTCATAAAACAAACTATCTAATTGATTTTTTAAAACCTTTTGATCTTTTTCTAAAATTTCTTCATCTTTTTGCAAAACGCCTTCATCTTTTTCCACTTGCGCCAGCACGTTTTCTACCATAGCAAACAAACATAAAACCAACAGTAATAAATATTTTCTCATTTGCCTTTCCTCCTTTCTTTGATAAAAAGAAACATACCACTTTTTTGCTGCATCCAATTCATTTAAAAAACTATAAAAGATTCCCAATTATATCTTTGTGTAAACATTTTTAGTATTTTTAAAAAGAATATTATCAAAAAGACAATTTTATGGAAATATCCGATATAACCATCTTAATAGCAGTCATTGCTTTAGCAATATGGCCTGTCATCCTATTCCTGCTTAAAACAATACATTTACGTAGAAAACGGCTTATCCATATCGAGCAGATGACAAAAGAAGAGCTGAACGACATCAGCACAAAAGATATTGTTATTACTGTTCTTAAAAAAATAGGCTGCCAGCCTGAGGTTAACGAAGAAGACCAAATTACTTTCAAATACCAAGGAGACGATTTTTATATCGCCTCCGAGGACGATAATCGATTCATCATGATTTGGAACCCATGGTGGGGTTCGATTAATACCGACAACGAAGCTTTGCCTTACTTGAAAGAAATAATCAACATTGTTAATATCAATTCACTTGTCACGACAGTATATATGACCGATGAAGACGGAAAAACAATCGGCATCCACTCGCATTGTCATACCTTTTTCGCACCCAATGAAGGGGAATTGGAAGGACACTTAAAAATGTTGCTCGATTCTTTTTTCGCAACCCACAATGCCATTAAAGAAAATCTGAATCAATTAGGCAACCAAGCCGTAGCAGAAGAAACTAAAAAAGAGCGGATAAAAGTCAAAGGCTTCTCTGCTTACAAAAAAGGAAATACCGTTCCTATCGATTCCCAAACTGCCTGACGAATTTTTCCCACTTATTATTTTTCCTAATAAAGCCATAACAATGAATAAAAAACGTATCTATCTGAAGGAATGGATGCAACTTCATCCTTATGTCATCCCGCAACCTTCGGATGCTTATTTCATAAATGTTGCCAATCAATTATACCATATTTGCACACTCCCTCTTCCGGAAGAGATGAGAAAAAAAGTATGCTTGTACATTACAGCCTATATAGAAGACCAAGTTTCCGGCTTAGGACTTTGGCAAAGTTTCATAAAAGAACACACACGCTTATATAACACTGCATTACCTTTCTACAACATAAACAACAGTTACGATCCCAAAGATGTTAATGAAGAAGATATCCGATTTATTATTTGGAACGCATGGGAAAAAGCAATGTTCGAGCACCCTTATACAAATCCGAATAATAACTCTATCATCGAACAAGCACGTACTTTCTTTCCCCTCGTTGTACAAACTTACGAAGAAGCCCCCGAAAACCCCATACTTGCTAATTTTTTCAATAATGTTCACAACATAAAAGATGCAGAAAAGAAAGTTCATTGGCTCTTTGCACATACATATCTGACGGAGCCGTCCATGCAAATATACCTCGATCACATAAGCCCGGAAGACCAATATACCATACCTTTCGGTCCGCTGGCTTTGTTCATGCACGAATGGATTGCATTGCTGTCCGACAATCCGATATGGAAAACATACGACAAGCTCTACCCTTCTATTCCGGAAGCATCTCCAGAAATGAAAGAAAAGAATCGTTCTATGTTTCACCATTTCACCGAAGGGACCAACGGAAAAAACATTGTTTACCTAAACGGATACGCAGAACTTCATCGATTCTTAATTCATGTTTTAAAATGGCAAGATGATGAAAATCATACCTTACCACAAATGAAACCGTTCCGGAACTTTATCTTAATGTCCAACCCCGAGAAAGGAATCTTATTGGCAAAAAACATTTGCGAATATATATCCGATAAAGACAATCCTCTTTACAACAAAAGCGAAGCCCAAAAAAATGCGTTCCGACTTCTTACCGAAGAGAGACTTTGTCCGCCAGACCTTTTAACTTACTGTATCCGACATAATCTTATTCCAGACGCAACGTTTCCAGATGGAGAAAAAAGCAACGTAATTCAGGAGAATGCAGATTTTATCGCACGGCATGCATTACTTTATTTTTATCGGGGCGACTAAAAAAAACGCCCTTACAATTGCAACAATTCCTGATAAAGCCGTTGAACGGGGAGACCCATCACATTGTAAAACGATCCTTTTATCTCAGAAACGGCAACATATCCAATCCACTCTTGCACGCCATAAGCACCGGCTTTATCGAACGGACGATAATTGGTTACATAATAACAGATATCTTCTTCACTCAATGAAACGAATGTTACTTCCGTAGTTACGGAAAATACACGCTGAAACTGTTGGGTCATCAAACACACACCGGTTATAACCCGATGAGTACGACCTGACAATTTCCGCAACATATTGCAAGCATCGGCTTCATCTCTCGGTTTTCCCAACACCTCTCCATCAAGATATACGATCGTATCGGCAGTAATAATCAAATCGCCAGCATTCATCATATCCCGATAAGCCTCTGCTTTCTCACGAGCAATATACATAGGTATTTCATCTCCTTTTAACGATTTCGGATAATTTTCGGCTATATCCGGCAATAGTGTCACTTCATAATCTACACCTAATCCGGAAAGCAATTCTTTCCTCCTCGGAGAATTAGATGCTAATTTTACTTGATATTTCTTTAAATTTTCCAGCATATTTTACTTAAAATCTCTTCATGTTTATTTATTTTCTCAAGAGCTTTCAAACCTTTTTTTACCACCCAAAAGCTTTTTCATGGGACATCCACAGCCCCTGCGCCCGCAAAACTTGTTCTACCACATCACGCCCGCAGCCATAACCTCCTTTGCGATGGGATACATAAATACACACAGACTTGATTTCCGGAGCAGCATCCGAAGGGCAACAAGGCAAACCTACCCGCTGAAGTACTTCATAATCGGGAATATCATCGCCCATATATAATACTTCTTCCGGTTGCAAGTGGTATTTATCAAGCAGTTCCGTATATGCTTGGGTCTTAATCGCTGCTCCCATATATATATCTGTAATACCCAAGCCTTCATAGCGTTTCCTAACAGCATCTGTCGTCCCTCCGGTAATAATTGCGACATGCAATCCACACTTCACGGCAAGTTGCAACGCATAACCGTCTTTTATATTGACTGTACGCATAGGTTCTCCTCCCGGATATAAAGGAATCGTCTCTGCACTAAGCACTCCATCAACATCGAATACCAACGCCCGTATTTTTGTTAAATCATAATTTATCATACCCCTATTCTTGTATTAAGTATTCTTTAATAGCATACGAATGAATGCTTTCACTTACTTTTTTATAAATATCTGCAATTCCCGGACAAGTTTTCAACAAAGATTCATGTTTGTTCATTATCATCCGGTCCCAACGACGAGCAGGTCCTGTTTGGGCTCCAACCGGATTAAGTTGATGAATTTTACGAACAGTTTCATCAACCAACGGAAGTAAAGGAACAAAAGATAAACCTTTTTCCTGCAATAATTTATAGGCAATGGCATACATGTGATTTGAGAAATTGCAAGCAAAGACTGCTGCCAAATGAACATAAAGACGCTGTTCGGAATCTGTTTCATAAACATTTTCCGACAACGAATAAGCCATTTGCCTAACAATATCCAAATCGGTTGGATAAACAGCCTCAACATAAAATGTAACGGTCTTAAAATCAACAGCAAATCGTTTACTGAATGTTTGCAACGGATATAACACCCCATATCGTTTTACATAACCTTCCCATACATTCATAGAGGTGCTTCCAGATGTATGCAAGAACAAAGCATTCGGATTTTGTTTTACCAACTGAGGTATAACTTTATCCAATGCATCATCTTTTACGGAAACAAGATAAATATCAGCATTCGAAGTCACTAAGTTCAAATCGGTAACATACGGACATTGCAGCTTTTCTGCCAATTCAGATGCACTGCTTATAGTCCGGCTAAACAACTGTATTATTTTGTAACCTGCTTGCTTTAATGCCCTTCCTAAATGTGTTGCAACATTTCCGGCGCCAATCAAAGCAATATTCGGCAATGCTTTCTTTTCATATCCTGCCCTTGTACTCATCTCAACGACCTCCGAATGTATTGATATGAACCTTTTCCCATTGAAGATTTGCTTCATCAAAAGGTTTCCTATCCATACCTTTATGACCAACAGCTATAATAGAAAGTACTTGAAACTGAAGAGGTATATCAAGAATCTCACGTACATATTCTTCGGAAAGCATGCTGTCTGATTTATATCGATTACGTATCTGGATCCAACAACTGCCTAAACCCAAATCTTCCGCCTGCAGGTGGATCATCAGTGAAGCAACCGATGCATCTTCAATCCATACATCACTAAGTGACGGATCAGCTAATACAACAATACCTAAAGGCGCGTCTTTCAGAAATGCTGCTCCCAATTCCTTACATTGAGACAATTTTTCAAGAATCTCTTTATTGTCGATTGCAATAAATTGCCAGCAATTACTTCTCTTTGAAGAAGGTGAAATAAGCGCAGCCCTCAACAATTTCACAACCTGATCTTGTGTCAATTTCTCTTCTGTGAATTTACGCATGCTTCGCCTTTGTTTGATTAATTCGCTAAAATCTCTCATAAAAATTTTATTTTTAACTTGACAAATATAAATTTTAAACTTGAGATTTTCAAAAAAATTATAAATTTGCGATATGACTATCAGACTAACAACATACGAATCGTCGAAAGATATTCCACCTTTACCCGGCACAAATATTTTTCATTCTACAGAATTATTCCGCATTTTAGAACAAACGCCCGGATATCGCCCGTTGTTGTTTGTGGCTTATGACCAAAATAAACCCATAGGCAAATTATTATGTATTACCCGTAAAAGCACTCGTATATTAGGAGTTCATAAGACTTACGCATACGGAACAGGTGAGTATTTCGATTCTTCCATACGAAAAGAAGATATATTTAATGAACTACTCTCCTACTTTACTTTACAATTTCATGACCGCTCTTTCATCCTTGAATTCCGTAACTTAGAAGATCCGTTGTTCGGTTATCGTTATTTTCGGCAAAATGCCTATTTCCCCGTTCGTTGGCTACGCGTGCAAAACTCCCTTCATCAAGAAAAAACAGACAAATGGATGAGCTTGTCACGCAAACGCCAAATTACAAAAGGATTAAAAAATGGAGCAACAATGGAAATTGCCAGCAAACGTTCGGATGTTGAAATGTTCTTCCGCATGCTAAAGAAATACTATTCCCCTAAACTTCATCGCTATCTTCCCGACTTAAATTTTTTTATTGCATTATCCGAACAATCATTTCTTCAGGAATTCGGGAAAATATTTCTCATACGACATAAAGGAAAAATTATAGGAGGTTCCGTCTGCCTCTTTTCCGGCAATGTAGCTTATCTTCTCTTTTCGGCAGGCATGCG
>DXCG01000173.1 GCA_019116145.1 Candidatus Phocaeicola gallistercoris | reverse complement strand
CTATTTTGCTGGCGACGTGGTGGGAACTAACGGAGGTGGCATCCTGACCGCCTGCTATGCCTGGGGCAGCGTGACCGGTAGCGGAAACGGCACCGTCTATGTAGGCGGCGTAACGGGAAGCAACGATTCAGGCACCCTGACTGCCTGCTACCATGCCAAGGGGACTGTCAACGGCCCGAACGGAACCACAGGCGGCGTGGCGGGACGGAACTATAACGCTTTCGTTGCCCCTGTCATCACCGCCTGCTACTGGGGAGGCAACGGCCAGGAACAAGGCATCGGTGAAGACCAGGTAGGTACCGGCGAAACCACCAAGGTGACGGACGGCGACTGGCAGAATGCCGTTCACAGATGAACGCCGCCCTGAGCGGTAAAGGCTGGCAGTACGAACTCAAAGACGGCAACAGCCTGCCTGCCTTGAAGAAGGAACAGTAAACCGTCGGGCGGGAAAAGTTCCGCCCGAAACGGGAGATAACCGAAGTATAACAGTTGTATCTGCGGTTATTGAAAAGTGAAAAAAGAAGCCTTCGGCAGTGCCGGGGGCTTCTTTTTTTTGAGAAAATGGAGATGAATATAAAAAATATATTTTACCATTTTCAGAAATCAAGTTCGTTTTGCCCGTATTTTCTACACTCTTCACGAAGCAAAATGTACTTTTGTTCAATATCATTCAGTCTGTGATTCTCACGTAAAATAAAGAATGAGGTTACTATGCTGACTACCCATATAAAAATGGCTACAAGGATACAGAATTGCTTGATATACCTGAATCCGACATATCTGTCAATCCAAGACCAAAGTCTCTTGAAGACCCAAAGAATCCAGCCTTTAATGGTAGTAGGTTTTACCGGTGCTTTTGACATGTTATACCGTTCTGCTACAACATCAAGGATACGGTTCATTCGTTCTATGTAAGGGATAATCTTAAGATATTGCTTGTTCGTGTCCGCTGACAGTGCAACAGCGTTAAGGCTGTTCTTTTGTATATCCGTACATAGATTGGCAATCTTAACCAGTAATTCTTCTGTCTGGGCATCGGACTTTCCGGTTTTCAGTTCCTCGTATGCTTTGCTCAATTTATCTAATATATCATAGAACAAATTTCTCAGTTGGATAAACTGTCTGTCTCCACTGCTATCCATATTGTGGCCACCGGTTTTACTTACAGAGGCAATTTCACTCTTTATAGAAACAAGTCCGGCTTCTATCCGGTTAAGTTTGTCCGTATGTCTATCCAGTGTAGTCTGGATTTCATCAATGGAATCATATTCTTCATCCTTTAACGGTTTGTTCTTTGCCATTGTTACCTCCTTCTGCCTTTTCGTGGTACATATTTGTCTTTTTCTTCATCACGTTTGTTATCGTCGCTGCTTCCACCACCGCCACCTCCTGTTTCCGGTGCCTGATGTGGCTGAACTATCAGTTCAATGGCGGCTCCAACTATTCCAGATCCTATTGAACTGCCACTATCGGTTCCGCTTTCTACATTGCCAGCAGCCATAGTTTCCTGATTGGATTGTGCATTCTGAATATTCGGGCTGTATTCCGGAGTGTCCACCGGACAGGCTTCCGCATGAGCCATATCCTTTGAGATATTCATGTCAGATCCGGTAAAAACGGAGTCATGTTTTCTGATATCCGATATAGCGGTTTTTTCCTGCCCATAACTGCCGAACTTCCTTCTTAAATTTCCGAATGACAATTCCGGATCCACTTTCTTTCCGGCAAAAGAAAGATTTTCTGCTGTATATACGATACCACGTACATTCCCGTATTCATCCCTTACCATGGTTATATCGACACCTTCTGATTTCAGCCTTGAGATATATTCTTTCCATGAACCGGCTTTGTCAAGAACAGGGAAAGCTATGTCCATGATATGATATTTGACCTTATCCTTTCCGATAAGTCTGTCTCGGTTTACATCTTTTTTTCTCTTTGATGGAGCAGAAAGTCCGTATTTTGCCCGGATAGATTTGCAGACATTTACTGAACGTGCATAGTTGCTGTCGCATGTGATAGCCTTTCCTTCATTGTCTATACGACTGTAAGCAATGTGTACATGATCGTGTTCTTGATCGAGATGACGGTAGCCGAGATAGATAGTGGGCGGAAATTTCATACGCTGCATGTATTCCTTGCAGAGTTCCGTTATAAATTCGTCAGTCAGCCTTTCCCGGTCTTTGGGCGAGAAACTGATTACCAGATGTCCCATCTTGTCCTTTATCTTGGAAGAACTGTTTGCCCATTGGAGATTGAAGGCAGCAACCACAGTCCGGTTTGATGTTGTACTGACTCCATTGGAAAAAATCACTTTGGCATTTTTCTCTTTCATGCTATTGAGGTAGTCAATCAGACCTCCGGCTGATTTCCCTTTCATTATTTTTGCATTCATCGTTATCTTAGTTCACTTAATTTATTCAAAACTTCATCTATCTTTTCTGACAATAGCCTGTCAGCTGCGGCCACATCCTCATAGCCTGCAATGTGCGCTTCGTGTGCCAGCTGGTTCAGGTTGTTTGCCATTCCTGCGAGCTTCCTGAAACAATCCATCATCTCCTGGGAGAGCGGTTCGTTTATCTTACCGTTTATTGCCAGATCATAGACTATGGAGGAAAGTGAAGCCTTCATCCTGCGGCTTCTTTTTTTTAGTTTTTTGAAGTTCAGTTCATCAAAACCGACCTTTATAAAATGGCACTTTTTCTCTGTCGAATCCTTTCGAGGGCGGCCTCCTTTTCTCCGTTCTGGATCCTTTCGGGGTGTGGGTGCAAATTCTGTCATGTCCGTTTGTTTAAGGTCATCCAGGCGGAGCCTTCCGACATTCAGTCGGTGGTTTTTTGGCACAAAAAACCTATCTTGCTCCCACACCCCTTAAAAAAGTGTCCTACTTTCTGAACAGGATGTACAATGCTACGGAAGCCATTATAACAGGCTATTGTACAATATTCGTCGTGGATGACGGATTTATAAATGGAGTTTTATCTGTGCCAGTGTACCTGTGCTTCCTCATAATATGAGTGGTCTCTGGCTATTGATTCAAGGACTTTGTGCAGATAGTCCAGTTCGTGGTGTTCCAGGCATGGAATGGCTCCGATTTCTATATTGTATGATGCTATCCACCTGTATTCGCTCCACTTCTCATAGTCTTTTCCGGTACGGCTTACTATGGAATCAAAATAGGTATTTACCTGTTCTATCTGCCGTTCCGACGGTACACCATCTATGCCTTCGGCATGTATAAAGGAAATCATGGAATCAACGGCATTTGCCAGTAAAGGATCAACTTCAGCGAGTACCTTTTTGAGTTCTTCCTGTTTCATGTCTTAACTTGTTTGGAGAATATGTCAGCTCCGGTATGAACCGTTGCCAAACCTGATGGGCACGACCATTTCAATAAGCCGGTCGGCGATACGTTCCTCATATTTTTCCTTAATCTGTGAAAATGTCAGATTTGTCGTAAAAAGGGTGAACAGCTGTTCCTCATACCGTTTTGTTATCAGGTCTATCATAGGGGTAAGACAATTGCCAAAACTGATGATTTCCTTTGGGTCTGTCCCGAAATCATCTATCGCAAGGATTGGAAGTCTGGCTATCCGAGCCCATTCCTGATATTCGTCTTTGCACCTGTAAGCCAGTTCCCTTGCATTCCACAGCGATACGCTATAACTGGAATTGGTCTGCGGATGGCGCAAGTTCAATGAATTTATCAGGGTACGGATGGCTTTAAGCCATGTGGTTTTTCCATTTCCGCACATTCCGCTGAAAAACAGACCGAACTTTTCGGAATTTCCCGTAAGGAAGCGTGCAATCTGTTCACGTTGGCTTTCAAATTCTTCACAGGTTGTGAAATGTCTGCACCTGTATTCGACTTCTGCCTGGTATGCGGCCAGCAGCATATCCTTTGTCTGTTCGTAGGAATATGGCAGCCTAAACCGGCCAATCGTAATCTTCCGGTGAAGTAGCTGTGATTTCAGTAGCTCTACGTCCACTGTTGACTCGTTTTGATTCTGCTCTTTCATGTTTTAGTCTATAATTCATTTTAATGTTCAGCCAGTTGCGGAAATGTTTCTGGATGTCTATTATTTCCCTCTTGTCGGATGACTTCATTTTTTGTTCGGCAATGAACATTTTCAGGTATTCCAGTACAGTTTCACGGTCTATATCGCTTCCCCGTTGAAGGATTACTGAGTCC
Organism: Candidatus Phocaeicola gallistercoris; assembly: GCA_019116145.1. Classification (GTDB taxonomy): domain Bacteria; phylum Bacteroidota; class Bacteroidia; order Bacteroidales; family Bacteroidaceae; genus Phocaeicola; species Phocaeicola gallistercoris. Next base: position 6,066 of record DXCG01000173.1, on the reverse strand, counting down.
AGCCAGGCAGCATCATTTGCAAGAATCATTTCCAGTTCATCCAGTTCCAATTTTCCGTTGCTGACATTATGAATATTATTATTTCTATTTTTATCTTTTATATTAATAGGGGACAACGGCACCGACATCTTTACCGACAAGTTCTCCGACAACGGCACCGACAACTGAGAAGTACGGTCAATTATGGTATATAAAGGCGGATTCTCCTTTCCAGTCCCGGCTGTGAATGAAATCAGACCTCGCTGCTGGAGTCCGGCCCTGGCCTTTACAATATTCTGCTTTGTTGTCTGAAGATCGGCACTTATTCTTTCCGTATAGCCTGTAAACGGCATCTGCCATCTGGCGGAATTTGCCATATTAAGAAGATAGAAGTATAAGATTGTTTCTGTCTTGGAAAATGCCCTGTATCCGTTATCCCTCCAGAATAGACTGAACAATTCATACAGGTTCATAATACAGGCTATTTAAGTAGGTCTTTTTGGGTCACATAGGCGATTGCCTGCCGGTCCACTTCTTCCTGTGGTGCTATGCGTATCCTGCGGAGCCATTGATCAAGTTCGTCCTTGTCAAAGAAGCACAGTTTGCCGTTTGGTTTGTAGAAAGGAATCTCCTTTTTCATCATCAGTTTATGCAGATAAGACTTTTTCATCCCCAGATATTCGGCAGCTTCTACCGTTGTCAATAAATTGTTTGTCATATGATTCTATTTTATAATTATTATTTCCGTTTCGACAGCAAACAGGTTTTTGAATGCTTTTTCTTTCCTTTTGCTCTGTTGCAAAATTATGCCTATTCCCAAGTGGAACAATGTGTACGATTTGTGGTTGGGGACAAAAAACGAATAAAGCCATATCGTTGTTAATCAACAATATAGCTTTATTTAATTTGTTAAAAGATGTATAGCTCTGTGGTCGCTCTGTAATTCTGTGTGGTCACTTCACAGATTTTGCTTTTTCGATGGCTTTTTCGATAGCCTTGACGAATTGGGCATTGGTTTCTCCTGTTCCGGAATTGAGTGCATCTCTATAATGGGATTTGTAGTATCCGGGACTGATTTTACACTGTTCCAGCATGTGTTGTATCCACTCCTTTGCTAAAGACTCATTCATTATCTCTTTACTGACGACATACAACAGGTAACAGACACGGCTGTTTTCACGATGACGGACAACAACAGGCCGTGAAACTTCTTTCAGGTTCATGAAATCTACGAAATCCGTACCTTTCATGTGTTCAAACTGGTTGCCGTTGCAGATCTTGTACAGGCTGCAACAGATGGTCAAATCTACTATATCAAATAGTTTGGCCGTTTCTTTCAAGTACAGTCCTGTCATATCTTACCTTCGGATTTCAGTTCTTCTATATCTTTGATAATGCTGTCTGCAATCCTTTTCATTCGGACAACCAGCATTTCAAGGTATATCATCTCAAAAAAATAAAGTTTGGCTGTTTTCTCACGTTCTGCGGTGTAAAAGCGGTATGTCTCATCACTCTTGGCTTTCTCTGCTTCATATCTTGCCTTTACCTCCTCGGATTCTTTTTCTATGGCCTTGTAATCGTCATCTTCAGGATTGAGATAGTCCATGCGGACACTCATTTGAGAATACCGTTTCCATAGTTGTGAAGCGGCATATGCAATAGAGTCATATTCCTTTTCAAGCGGCTTGATATGCCTGTCGCAGACTGGTTGCGGATTATAAGAGCCAAATATATCCTCGTGACTTTCATAAGTGGCAAGGAAGTCAGACGCAGCGGCAGACAAGGCTTTTGCCTGTTCCATGAGTATTGCCGGGCTGTCGTTTAACTCTTTTTCAGCTGAGTTGATTATACTGTTTATGTCTTTGTAGTCATGATAGAATCCGGAAAAAACCAGATTTTCCTCAAAGGTCAGTTCTGTATCTTTGATATATTTCAAAAGGAGCCTGTTTACTTCAAGCAACCTTTCAGTTATTTCAGCAATATACATCTTAATAGTGGGGTTATGTAATCAATACTAAAATTCCATGTCACTGAATGCATCGTCTATAAGACTGACTGCATCATCCTTTTTCTTGTTGATGATCTTCGCATATATCTGGGTTGTTTCCACCTTGGTATGCCCAAGCAGTTTGCTTACAGTGTATAAGTCAACTCCCAAAGTCAGCATCATCGTTCCGAAAGTATGCCTGCTGCAGTGGAACGTTATCGGCTTACTTATTCCGGCGGCTTCCATCCATGGAGTGATATACCTCTTTGTGCAGATCTCGCGCGGAAGTTTAGGGAAGATAAGACACTCATCACTCATGTTACCTTTTTCCGGGAGCCAGCCGATGGCTTTCTTGGATATGGGAAGATATATGGGTGTTCCTGTCTTCTGCATCAGCTTGTTCAGTCTCCACTGGTCACCGTCCTTAATGAGATCCTTCCATCTGAGCTGACGGATATCGCTATATCTCAAACCGCAATAGCAAGCGAACAGAAAAGCCTGTTTGATATGCTTATGGGGATTTTCCGTTTCTTCAACTTTTTTCAATTCATCTATTGTCAGGAATTCCCTTTTGCTTTCTGGTACCTTTATCTTGTCCTGGACGGAAAGCTTGTTTATGGGATTTTCTGATATGATGTCCTCACGGACTGCCGTGTTCAAGGCATTACGCAGACAGGACATATAACTGATTATCGTGAATGTCTGAACCTGTTTCCCGCTACGTGTGCGGTAGTCATTTTTCAGGAAGCTCATGAATCCGATGCAGTATTGCCTGTCAATTTTGTTTAGCGGAATGTTTATATTGTATTTTGTCAGCACATTTATGGTCTTGTGAATCAGCTTCTGGTCTTTGATACCTTTCTGTGCCTGCTTCTTCTTGAAAGTTTCCATCCAGTCGGCCAATGTCTGCTTGGCTTTCAGTGAAGTATTCTTCAGACCGGCCTTGTTGTTGGTTATTTCAAGAATACGGGTCATCTTTATGGCGTTGGCAGCCTGTAGAGTGGCTTCGTTTTGAGCCTTTGCCATGGCTCCTTTCTCCGGTATCAGATACAGTTTCAGAAACTCATAGCTGCGCTTTCCGTCCACATAACAGTCCAGATAAAGTGACTGTACTCCGTTGGCCAGATTCTTTACACGGAGTCTGACGGGTTCCTTTGTGGATTTGATTGTTACTTTATTTGTCATATATATGGGGATTTATAGTTTGTTATCTATCAACCGGACTGCATCGTCTTTTTTCTGACTGATGATTTTTGCATACCGTTGTGTGTGTTTGATACTGGTGTGTCCCAAGAGTTTTGATACAGTATAAAGGTCAACACCAAGAGTAAGAAGCATGGTGGCATAGGTATGCCGGGCCGTGTGGTATGAAACATTCTTGTTCATGATTCCGGCTTCCTTTACCCATGGCTTCAGATACTTTGAGAGAGCATAGGGAGTCAGATCAGGAAACACATTGCTGTCAGCATTCCTTTCAATGTCCGGCAACCATTTCAATGCCTGTCCGGGCAGAGGAATATAAACGACATTTTCAGTTTTTTTCATTCTGGTAGCCACTTTCCATGTACCATTGTCACTGTAGATGTCTTTCCATTTGAGGGCTCTGACATCGCTCAGGCGCAGTCCACAATTACAGGAAAACAGGAATGCACGTTTTACAGTTTCATTTCCGCACTTTGCTCTGATAAGCTGCTTTACTTCATCGATTGTAAGATATTCCCTGATAACTTCGACTGGCTGTATCTTTTCAGACGACGATAAAAGGGAAAAGGGATTTGTAACAAGTATTCCTTCACGGACGGCCGTGTTAAGGGCTGTATTCAGTTCACAGAGTATATTGAATCCAGATTTGGGGCTAAGACATTTCCCATCCGGCATTTTGTATTCAGTCTTAAGATAATTGGAAAAACCGATGCAGAAAGACTTGTCAATCTGACACAAATCTAAATCTTCACTGTATGTTAAAAGGAATTTTTTGGTTCTTGTGATGTTCGATAGTTCTCTTACACCTCTGTTCTTTTGGATTGTATAGTATTGGTCCATCCATGAATATAACATGATGGGGGATTGTCCCGTATCTTTGATTGAAATATATTTATCCGGTACCGGGTTCTTCTGGAGTTCTTTAGTACGTTGCTTTCTGAGTTTTTCAACCTTGTTTAAGGTTGCACGGTTTTTTCTGATGGAATTGTCATCCGTCTCCACAAGCAGGAACAAATTAGGAAGACGTTCATACGTGCGCTTTCCATTCTGGTAAATCTCAAAAGATATGGATTTACGCCCGTCTGCCTTGGTAGTAAACCGGACTTTTACGGGATCTTTTGTATATTTGCCTCTGTCTCCTTCCATCACTTCTAATTTTGTTACAGCTACAAAGGTAACACAATTCCCCGTATTTATCGCAAAAACGAGTAACAAAATTACAGCAAAAATAAGCTATTTAATAAAACGAAAGGAATCAAAGGTAATTTTATAAGTGTCTATAAATTAGCATTATGAGTTGCTTTTATTTCTGTTTCTTTCTTTTGATTTTCGTATTTAAGGTATTAGGCTTCCCCAAAAGAAATTTTGTGGCACACGGGCAAGCCCGTTGGAGAATGACACTGGCATCATACACATTTTTATGCAAGCAAGATTGTGAGTAAAGATCCAGTGTGTTATTTATATTGCGACGTGATTGGTAATTGCATTAAACGGCATGGATAAAAGTATAAATCAATAAATTGAAGCCATATCTTGCCGTTAGTCCGAATTTTCGTATCTTTGTTTGCTATATTAGGGTAATTATATATGCAGATGGACGGATATTCTATAACACCCCAGGAAGAACGGCTTAAAGCGCTCAGGTCGCTTATGCCCGAAGTATTTAATGAGGGAAAGATTGACTGGGAAAAGTTGAAAGCGACATTGGGAGAGAACATAAATTTTTCCAATGAGCGCTATGTACTGAATTGGGCAGGCAAAAGCGATGCTTTCCGAGTGATGCAGCAGCCATCATCGGCTACTCTTGTACCTTGTCGGGAAGAATCTGTCGATTTCGACAATACGCAGAATATTTTTATTGAGGGAGAAAATATGGAGGTGTTGAAGGTACTCCAAAAAAGCTATTTCAACAAAATAAAGATGATTTATATCGATCCTCCTTATAATACTGGCAACGATTCGTTCATTTACCCTGATAAATTCTCCGAGACTAAGGAGGAATATATGCGCCGTGTTGGAGATAAAGACGAGGACGGCTATATGACTCGGGAAGGTATGTTCCGCAAAAACAGCAAGGAAAACGGTCAATACCACAGCAATTGGCTCAACATGATGATGCCGCGTCTGTATCTGGCCAAAAGTCTGTTGCGTGAGGACGGCGTAATCTTTGTCTCAATCGATGATAACGAGGTTCATAATCTCCGATTATTGATGAATGAGATTTTTGGGGAAGAGAATTTTATTGCACAATTAATTTGGCAGAAAAGAAAAGGAGGAGGTAATGACTCTAAATATATTGCAGTTGACCACGAATATATTCTTATATATGTAAAAAGCATTATAGCAAATGAAAGTTGGAGAATTGCATACGACAAAAAATATTTAGCTCGATATGGGTTCGAAGATGAGCAAGGTAAATTCTATTATGATACATTATCTCGAAATGGTTTACAGAATCCAATAATATACGATGTGGTATGTCCCAATGGGCATGTAATAAAAAATGGGACATGGCAGGTTTCTGAGAAAACTTTCAAAGAAGGGTTAGAATCAGGAGAGATAGTTTTCATTAAGACAAAGAAAGGGAATTACTCAGTTGTTAGAAAGGTTCGTATGCCAGAAGGGAAGGTGTCTCGGAGTATTATTAACCATGTTACTAATAAAAATTCTGCAGATGAGATGGACGCTCTATTCGAAAATCCGAAAATGTTTTCTAATCCTAAGCCATCTGCTCTACTTAAATTGTTATTTCAGCTAAAACCAAGTTCAACTGAAGAAGACATAATTCTTGATTTTTTTGCGGGAAGTGGAACAACAGCTCATGCTGTAATGCAGTTAAACAAAGAGGATGGAGGAAAACGTAAATATATCTGCGTCCAACTCCCCGAACTGTGTGA
>DXCG01000172.1 GCA_019116145.1 Candidatus Phocaeicola gallistercoris | reverse complement strand
GGTGAAGTACGTACAATCGGCAGTCCTGCCGTAAAGTTTACCCCTTCATCCATAGCCAAGGCTTTAAACGGTGCCAATCCTTGATCATGATACATTGCCAAAACCCCATCGAAAGAATGATATTTCCCTGTTCCCATAAAGCCATCTGCCGAATAAGGTCCAAAACATTGAATACCTTCTTCCATTACCGATTTCATAGCCGGCACAATAATTGTTTCTTCCTCTTCTCCTATCACGCCATTATCTCCGGCATGAGGATTCAAAGAAAATACAGCAATACGCGGATTATCTATATTAAAATCAGTTTTCAACGATTGATAAAAGATACGTAATTTTTCTTCGACCAATTCTTTTGTCAACACATTGGCTATTTCGCGAACAGGTATATGCCCTGTAACTAAAGCAACACGGAAATCGTTTTTCAATAAAATCATCAACGCTTTATGATTCGCTCCAACCTTCTCTTCTATATATTCTGTATGACCAGGGAAATGAAACGCTTCCGACTGAATCGTATATTTATTAATAGGAGCTGTTACTAAAACATCGAATAAATTGTCTGCATAATCTTTTAAAGAAAGTTCCAATGCAGCTAAAGCCGCCGTTCCTGCTTCCGCCGTCGGCTTGGTAAGTTCAACTTTTATATCCTCATTTAAACAATTAATTATATTCACACGCCCATCTTGTACCTCAGAAGCTGAATTTATGATACTAAAATTCGTTGGAATATCCATTACTTTACGGTGATAAGCTGCCACTTTAGGTGATCCATAAATAATAGGCGTACATAAATCAAACATTGTAGAATCGGCAAATGCCTTTAATATTATCTCATAACCTATACCATTAATATCTCCATGAGTTATTCCCACTCTTATTTTACGTTCTTCCATTTTTATCTTGATTTACTTTTCTTCATATTTTTTCAACTGACGGCAATCTCAATGTGCATAATGCCGCACTCAATTTACGTATTTTATCTCGTTTCAAATGTGCCGGATCGTAAACAAACCCTTCTACAACCACGACACGCTGTTTCTTTTTATCGATTTGAACATGCGAAACAAACGGTCCTCCCATAGCATCATTCTTCATCTCCCATAGGCCACGAACCTCGAACGCACATGTTCCATTAACTGAAATATTTTTTGTTTGAACAAAATTCGAATCAGCCGTTTCCATGTACATTCCTGACTCTGAACCCGGAATATTTATTTTCATTACAGAATCACGTTTATGAATAAAATAAGTTTTAGTAAACGTGCTTGTGTCACTATACGGATAAGTATACATCACAAAATTCAAATCGTTTAAATATGTTGAAGCCCAAAAGAAATTATTTCCTTCTTTATAAGAATTCATTTCTGCAAACATCCAAATATCACAATCGAATATTCTCTTTATTCGCTCTGATATAACTTTATTATGCTTTTTTTTAAGCGATGCTATTTCACGGTCTGTTTCGGCTTTTGTAAAAAAATCGATTATCGCATCCCCATTTTTTGTCACATAATCGACATAACTTGTACGATCGGGCGATTGAATTGTCAATATCATTTGAGGAGAAGAAAAAGCATCGCGTAAATAGTTAAATTTTGATTGAGTATACTTATGCTTATCAACATCTACAATAATAATATTCCGAAACAAACGCATCGACCGGTTATAAGATTCAGGACGAATACGAGATATATGAAAAAAGCGTTCCGATTGAGGTAAAGCCGGTACATTTTCATCTAATACTCCAAAAAGAGTACTATCGGAATCCAGCCAATAAGAATCATCGGCCACTACAAGAATTTCATAAGGGCGGCCGCTTGATGCCGGAGTCAACAGTCCCTTACCATCTCTTTTACAAGAAATAAACGCCAGACTTACCAACATCAGGTAAATATAAAAAGCCAATTCCTTCATAACTCTCATATCCTTATCACTCCGTTCATATTTCTTTTCGCCGTTGTGCCGTTGACAACATTCCACATGCAGCAAAAATATCTTCTCCTCTCGATGCCCGAATTGTAGAAAACAAGCCATGACTTGTCAGATAATCGCGAAATGCTAACATCGCATTTTCATCGCACCCCTGTAAATCTACATTGGGAATCGCATGAAAACGTATCAAATTGATTCGACAATCCAGCCCATGTAACAGCCGAACAAGCTCTTTTGCATAAATCAGACTATCGTTTACTCCCTTAAACATTATATATTCGAAGGACAAACGGCGTTGTTTGCTAAAATCATAGTTCCGAAGTAATTCTACAATATCAGCAATAGAAAAAGCCTTCTCTGCAGGCATCAATTTTGCCCGCTGTGCCGGAAATGGTGAATGTAAACTAATAGCCAAATGGCAATCGCTTTCTTGTAAGAAATGTTCCATCCCCTTTTTTAATCCTACTGTAGAAACAGTTATTCGTTTCGGACTCCATGCATAACCATAATCGGAAGTCAATATTGTAAGGACTTTCAACACTGCATCAAGATTATCGAAAGGTTCTCCCATCCCCATAAAAACAATATTAGTCAAAGTGTCTCGTTCGGGAATGGAGTATATTTGATTCATGATCTGTGTTACACTAAGATTGCCTGCATAACCTTGCTTCCCTGTCATACAAAATGTACAATTCATTTTACATCCCACCTGTGAAGAAACACACAACGTTGCCCGGTCGCCTTCCGGAATATAAACCGTCTCCACATAGTTCTTTTCTGAGATACGGAAAAGGTATTTCACCGTTCCGTCTATCGACCGCATCGCATGGACAGGGGAAGCAGCGCCCACCGTATATTTTTCTTTCAATAGATCACGATGTTTAACCGACAAATTTGTCATTTCGTCGATCGATTGAACCTTTTTGTCGTATATCCACAAAGCTATTTGTTTTGCTGCAAAACGAGGCATACGCAACTCTTGTACGATGTCCTCCAGCTCACTTAATGTTTTTCCCAATAAAGGAATTTTCGCTTCTATCATTATACACTAATTATAGTGCACAAAGGTAGTCAAAAAATACAAAACGAACGTACTTTAACTTATAGAAATATAACAAACTTCCCCCATAGGATATAATGCCAAAGAATTTTGAAAATGAAAAAACAATGGGAACGAAGCTTGATTTAATACTTCGCTCCCAACACTACCTAATAGATACAATTCTTTATTCCATGAAACCCGGATATGGAAGATGCATTCCCGCCATCACCAGATCGTTATCTTCGGCATATTTCAATAATCGTTTACGCGATTTTATGGCAATTTGCTTATCCATGTCATAAGTCGGACAAATTTCGGGTCTGACCATTTGAAGAGCTGCACCATGAATAAGGTCGCCTATGATTAAAAGGTTTTCCAACTGATATGCCGTATGCCCCGGAGTATGTCCTACCGCATCGATCGTTATTACACCTCCCGGCAATGTATCGCCAAATTCAAAGAATTGCAATTGCTCCTTATATGCATTCATTGTTTTAACTACTTGCGCTTTTTTCTCTGCATCCATTTTCATCCATCCGTCATACTCTGGTTTTGCAAGAAAAACGGTTGCATGACCAAAAACAATATCATCGCCATTCATCATTCCGCCAATATGATCACCATGCAAATGAGTCAGATAAAGATAATTGATTGAATCTGGTTGCAATCCCAACGAATCCAACAACGGCAGCAAACGACTATTCTTTCCACCCAGACCTGTATCGAAAAGTATCCGGCAACTATCTTTCTCGATAAGGTAAGTGCTGATAGAAGATGGTATTCCGTCTTGAAGTCCCAAGCTATCTATCAAAGATTTATCTGCATCGGGAAATATTTCCCAAGACTGCTTGGTTGCCACATCTTGAATCCATGTTACTTTAAACGCTCCAAACTGACGTACCTGCACTCCCTGTTCTGAAAGCAACTTAGCGTCGCTCTGCTCTTGTCCCGATTTACGAGCCGCATTTCCACATCCGGCTAATATCAACATCATAGTTGTTAAACACAAATACACTAATTTCATTCCCCTATTTTTTATTTTTGTCCAAAAGAATTTCACAATCATCAAAATATCATACAACATTCCATGTTACAAAAATAACATACAATCTGTAAGAATCACAACAATAAATCACCTAAAATTCAAAAAAGGCAGAACATTTCCCGGTGCTATTTACACATGCCCTTCCCGTCACATAATAATATCTGTTATTCTTCTTGACATTTCTTCTAAATTCTCAGCCTATTTTGTAAATTTGTCTCGACATTTAAAAACAAACATCTATAATCGATAAAATTACTATGAGGACACGACTTTTCTTTTTTTTATTATCCATAAATATTTTACTCATACAAGCAGAAAATAAAATAAAGCCCTGTTTCACCAACCAGCGATGCGAACATCTGGAAAACCCGATTGGCATTGACAATCTGTCTCCCCGTTTTTCATGGCAGATGAAAGACAACAGACAGGGAGCCCATCAAACATATTACCGCATTTATATAGGGACAGACTCCATAGAAGTAGCCAAAGGGAAAGGGAAAGTATGGGACTCTGGGATAATAAAAAGCAATAATCAGTTAGTAACATACACAGGTAAACCATTGTCTCCTTTCACCCGATACTATTGGAATGTGGAGGGAGGCGACATGCACAAAGAGAAATTAACAGGAATTGTCCAATCGTTTGAAACAGGAATGCTTTCAATGGATAATTGGGAAGGAGCATGGATCGGTGACGGGAAAGATATTAATTTCAAACCAGCTCCTTATTTTCGGAAACAATTCACACTACAAAAACCAGTCCAATCGGCAAGAGCTTATATAGCTGTTGCCGGATTGTACGAGCTGCATCTAAACGGGAAGAAAGTAGGCGACCACATTCTCGACCCTATGTATACCCGTTTTGATCGTCGGAATTTATATGTTTGCTACGATATCACTCCTCTTTTACATGAAGGAGATAATGCAGTTGGCGTTTTATTGGGAAACGGTTGGTACAATCATCAATCGTTGGCTGTATGGAATTTCCATAATGCACCTTGGCGTAACCGTCCCGCATTCTGCATGGACATACGCATTACATATAACGATGGAAAGACAGAAACAATTCCTACCGACCTAAGTTGGAGAACATCTTCCGGTCCCTTACTGTTCAATAGTATCTATACGGGAGAACACTACGACGCACGTCTGGAAATGCCGGGATGGGATATGCCGAATTTCGATGATTCTAAATGGAATGGTGTTTCTTACCGGAGTGTTCCGTCGCAACATGTAACGGCACAACAACTCTACCCTATTCGGAAAGTCGAGAAGTTTACAGCACAATCGATGAACAAATTAGATGAAAAAACGTATGTATTCGATTTCGGACAAAACATGTCAGGAGTAACACGCATTCAACTATGCGGAGAGCCCGGTACGGTTGTCCGCATAAAACACGGAGAACGATTGGGAAAGAACCAACAAGTCGATTTATCAAATATAAATGTTTATTATACCGGAAACCATGAAAAGGAACCTTTTCAAACAGATATCCTAACATTAAGCGGTAACAAAGACGAATTTACAGCAACATTCAATTACAAAGGATTCCGCTATGTGGAAGTTTCAGCCGACAAACCAATACAACTAACATCAAACAGCCTGACGGCATTCTTTATCCATAGTGATGTTCCTGCTTCCGGAACGATTCATTCTTCAAGCGATCTTATCAACAAATTATGGAAAGCGACCAATTATGCTTATCTTTCAAATTTAATGGGATATCCAACAGATTGCCCACAACGTGAGAAAAACGGATGGACAGGCGACGGACATTTGGCTATAGAAACAGCTCTTTATAATTACGATGGAATAACCATATACGAAAAATGGCTCGCCGATCACCGTGACGAACAACAGCCCAATGGTGTTCTTCCCGATATTATTCCAACAAGTGGATGGGGATACGGAACAGAAAACGGATTGGACTGGACAAGCACCATTGCCATCATTCCATGGAATTTATACCTGTTTTATGGAGACAGCAAGCCCTTGGCCGATTGTTACAATGCCATCAAACGCTATGTAAACTATGTAGAAAAGATAAGTAATAACTATTTAACAACATGGGGACGAGGCGACTGGGTACCGGTAAAATCACATTCCAACAAAGAACTGACCTCTTCTGTTTACTTTTATGTCGATACCCAAATTTTAGCCTACGCAGCTAAACTATTCGAAAAACAAGAAGATTATGAATATTATACCAACTTGGCGGAACAAATAAGACAAGCTATCAATAATAAATTCCTTAATACTTCAACAGGCATTTATGCCAATGGTACACAAACAGAACAAAGCGTTCCTTTGATGTGGGGAATTGTTCCGGAAGAATTTAAAGCAAAAGTTGCTGCAAATTTGGCAAAAGAAATAGAAAAAACAGGATTCCACTTAGATGTTGGAGTACTTGGAGCAAAAGCTATCCTCAACGCTTTATGCGAAAACGGTCACTTTGAGACAGCCTATAAAGTTGCCGTTCAAAATACATATCCTTCATGGGGATGGTGGATTGCCAATGGTTCAACTACCCTTTTAGAAAATTGGGATTTAAATGCAACACGTGATATTTCCGACAACCACATGATGTTTGGAGAAATAGGTGGATGGTTTTTTAAAGGAATCGGGGGCATTTATCCCGACCCTTTACAACCGGGATTCAAACATATTTTACTACGTCCTAACTTTACCCGTGAACTAAAAAATTTCGAAGCAACACATAATGCCCCTCAAGGTAAAATTGTATCGCAATGGAAATGGGAACAAAACAAAATACAATATAAGGTTATTATTCCACCAAACTGTACTGCTACGCTCCAATTCCCTATTTATATCACAAATTCCCAATCATTAGAATTGGAGGCTGGAACATACGAATGGACATTATCTTTCAAAGAGAAATAATACATTGCAGATAAAATTTTTAATCTATAATCTCATATGAATGGAATAACCTGCTTTTTATATTTTCAAGTCGAAGACCAATTCAATCAACTTATCGCTGATTTACAAAAACACCCTTATATAAAAAAGATATTTTTATTGGCAACAGACCAGAAACTTGTATCGGCAGTTCCCAAAGGGTGTACATTTTTACATGCAAATACATGGGACTCAATATCAAGTTTCCAAACCATTATTGAACAGACTCATACTCCTTATATATTACTATATACAGGAAACAATGACATAACATTGGGATATTTAGCATTGGAACGTATGGTCAATTATCTGTCCCCACATTCAAATGGAATGGCTTACGCCAATTATTATGAAAAAGAAAAAAATACAACCCGGCAACACCCTGTAAATGATTATCAAAAGGGAAGTGTGCGCGATGATTTTGATTTCGGTCTTTTACGCATGTTCCGTCAGGACTGTCTTCAAAAAGCATTCCAGCAGATTAAACATTTAAATTACAACAATTCTGCATTATATGCTACCCGACTGGCTATCTCCCGGCATTATCATCTGGTACATATCAATGAATATTTATATACTGAAATCAAAACGGCACAACATACAGCAATTAATACACAATTCACATACGTTGACCCTCGCAACAGGACTATACAAAAAGAACGAGAACTTGCCTTTACTCATCATCTTAAAGAAATCGGTGCCTTTCTTCAGCCTGTCACCAAAAGAATAAATCTAAATGAAGGAACTTTTTCGTACGAAGCATCTGTAATTATTCCTGTCAAGAATAGAGTGCGTACCATTGACGATGCGATTCAATCTGCACTACAACAACAAACATCTTTCCCGTTCAATGTAATTGTCATTGATAACCATTCAACAGACGGGACCAATGAAATTATAGCAAAATATAAAAACTCCAAACTTATTCACCTTATCCCCCAGCAAACAGATTTAGGAATAGGAGGCTGTTGGGATACGGGAATTAAACACCCTTTATGCGGACGTTTTGCCATTCAGTTAGATAGCGATGATTTATACAGCAGTCCATATTCTTTAGAAAAAATAGTTCAAAAATTCTATGAGGAGCAATGTGCCATGGTCATAGGCTCATATAAAATTACAGATTTCACTCTGCAAACTATCCCTCCGGGTATCATAGACCATAAAGAATGGAGCAATGAAAATGGGCACAACAATGCATTACGAATAAATGGATTAGGAGCTCCACGTGCTTTTTTTACTCCTTTATTACGACGCATTCACATTCCCAATACCAGTTATGGAGAAGATTATGCCCTTGGGCTGTCTATCTCACGTAATTATCACATCGGACGCATTTATGATGTGTTATATCTCTGCCGCCGTTGGGAAGGCAATTCAGATGCATCTTTGAGCATAGAAAAACTAAATATAAACAATCATTATAAAGACAGCTTACGTACTTTGGAAATCAATATACGACAAGAAATGACAAAACTATGAATAAACCGAAAACACTAATAGGAGATTGTTTCTTTTCTTCCCAATATGGGAAATGGGAATCTTTACGTGAAAGCCATAATATTCTAAAACACATTAAAACAAGAAACTTAATCATTGACAACAACACCATAACAATACAATTCAATCCGAGAAGAACGGTTTCGACATGTGCGTCTGTTGATAAACATTCTATCGAACAACGTCCTTGTTTCTTATGTATGTCAAATAAACCGGCAGAACAGGATTTTATTCGTTTTTCTATCAATGAGCCATTTATATTACGGGTCAATCCGTATCCCATTTTACCCAAACACCTAACTATTTCTTCAGAAAGACATCAGCCTCAACTGTTAGCAGACAAAACACATTTACAAATTCCCGGACTATTGATTACATGGTTGGAACAACATTTTGAAAAAGGATATGCCTTATTTTATAACGGAGCAGTCTGCGGAGCATCTGCTCCTGATCACTTTCACTTTCAAGCAGTGCTTCAAACCGATGTTCCATTCATCCGACAATGGGACAGACTAATGCAATCGGCTATTAAAATTCAAGAAAAAAAGCTACCGGATAAAAGTATTTGTACTGAATATGAAATATCCAACTACTTATGTCCAATCCGAGCTTTTATTACAGACCAATCGTATATTACAGATTCCACACTAATCACACAATATTTAGACTCGCTTCCTTTGCATGAAAATGAAAACGAACCTCGTTATAATCTGTTTGCATGGATTGACCCCAACAGAGGCTTTTCCACTGCATATTTCCCGCGAAAGAAGCATCGCCCGGATTGTTATTCTGACGAAGGTTCTAAAAAACACTTAATCAGTCCGGGAGCTCTTGATATGGGAGGACTTATTGTGACCATTCGACAAGAAGACTTCGAAAGTATCTCGAAAAACGACATTATACAAATATTTAATGAAGTGTCTTATAAATCTGCATTTATGTAAACTTCCATTTATGAAAGAACCAGAAATTAGTATAGGCATTGTCAATGCAAAAAAAATACATTTCAAACTATATACTCCTTTCCGCATGCACAATGAAATAGCAGAAGGCGAACAAACCATAGCCTACGAACAAGGAAAGATATTATGGAAAGGGGAAAAATATGAAGAGTTAACATTCATACCTTATGAAGCACAAGCTTTTTTTGAATTGACGGATGTCGTCATAGGTATTCATTTTCACTGGGAACGAAAAGAGATACAACGTTTCAATGGGACACTAAAATTTATCCTTTCCGATGAAACTATTACAGCTATCAATATTATACGTGCAGAATCTTACCTTACCAGCGTTATTTCATCAGAAATGAGTGCTACAGCTTCACTCGAATTTCTGAAGGCACATGCTATTATTTCTCGCAGCTGGCTTCTGAAACAGATAAAAGAGCGAAATAATAACAGCATACAACAAACTATAATTCCCCCGACAATAAAAAACTATGAACTTATACGTTGGTACGATAACAAAAGCCATACAGATTTCGATGTTTGTGCAGACGATCATTGTCAACGGTATCAAGGCATTACAAAGGTATTCAACAAGAATGCAATTGATGCAATACATTCAACTCACGGACAGGTTCTAATCTACGACAACGATATTTGCGATGCACGTTTCTCTAAATGTTGTGGAGGTATAACCGAAGAATACGAGACATGCTGGGATAACATACAATATCCTTATTTACAATCTGTATACGACAATGACACGGGAAATATGTCACTATCGACCGAAAAAGAAGTAGAAACATGGATACGAAATACATACGATTGTTTCTGCAATACTAACAGCCGGCATATCATCTCTCAAATACTGACAGATTATGACCAGGAGACAACCGACTTTTACCGATGGGAAGCACATTATTCACAAGAAGAACTATCGACATTAATTTCCGAAAAAACAAAGATTTCATTCGGAAAAATCCTCGACTTGATTCCTATCGCACGAGGAAAATCCGGAAGAATCTATAAACTGAAAATCATCGGTTCAGAGATGGAGCTAATTATTGGCAAAGAATTGGAGATCAGACGTATCTTATCAAAAAATCATCTGCTTAGCTCTGCATTCGTTATTGATAAAGGTCCTGTTGGCAATGGAGTCCCACTTTGGTTTAAGCTGACAGGAGCCGGTTGGGGACATGGCGTAGGATTATGTCAGATTGGCGCAGCTGTAATGGGTGAACGAGGTTATACCTACGACCAGATTCTTCATCACTATTACAAAGGAACTGAAATAAAAAAACTATATTAAATGCTCTTTTACAATTATGTATCATAATATAAAAAAACATACACCATGGGCATGGATCCCATCTTTATACTTTGCAGAAGGACTTCCTTATATTACCGTTATGACCATATCGCTTGTGATGTACAAACGTATGGGCATATCGAACACGGAAATTGCCCTTTATACCAGCTGGCTTAACTTGCCTTGGGTCATCAAGCCCTTGTGGAGTCCGTTCATCGACCTGATTCAAAGTAAACGATGGTGGATTATCATAATGCAACTCATCATAGGAGCTGGTTTTGCAGGCATCGCTTTCACGTTGCCCACCACACACTTTTTACAATGTACCTTAGCTTTCTTTTGGTTGATTGCATTCAGTTCGGCAACTCACGATATTGCAGCAGACGGGTTTTACATCATCGGATTAAAAGACCATGAACAAGCTTTTTTTGTAGGTATACGCAGTACCTTTTACCGCATTGCCACTATTACCGGACAAGGATTACTTATCATGCTGGCAGGATACTTAGAACAAACCAGTAGCAATATACCTTATGCATGGAGTATTTCATTCCTTATTCTATCGGGTGTATTTATCGCTTTATGGATATATCACTCTTATATACTCCCACATCCTGCAGAAGACAACACAACGAAACAATATACGATTGCTACCTTATTGGACAATGTTATAGATACATTCCGGTCTTTTTTCCAAAAGAAACAAGTAAAAATAGCAATCCTTTTCATGCTATTCTATCGCTTTCCTGAAGCACAACTGGCAAAAATGAGCATACCTTTCTTATTAGACCCGATAGCTGAAGGAGGACTAAATATGACAACCGAACAGATTGGTTTTACACAAGGTACAATTGGAATTATCGGGCTTGTTTTAGGAGGTATATTGGGAGGTTTGGCTATTGCCAGAAACGGATTAAAATACTGGCTATGGCCTATGGTATGGGCTATCTCATTGCCCGACATTGTATACGTATATCTAAGTTATAGCCAGCAAACAGACTTATTCATCATCAATACATGCATTTTCATCGAACAATTCGGATATGGATTCGGATTTACGGCATACATGATGTATCTTATTTATTTTTCCAAAGGACTACACAGTACGGCACACTATGCTATTTGTACAGCTTTTATGGCTTTAGGCATGATGCTGCCGGGAATGATTGCCGGATGGCTACAAGAATTATTAGGATACCGCCATTTCTTTTTATGGATTATGTTATGCTGTACCGTCACTTTCGCCGTATCTTCTTTATTGAAAATAGATTCTTCCTTCGGGAAGAAATAAAAAAACGGGCTTTGATCTTATTGTTCAAAGCCCGGAAATATCTAATAAATACTAATACATTTTTATAACCGACCGTTCAACAGCTATTTCCGATGTTTCAGACGATGTTGATTTTCGCGTACAATAATCGAACACTTTCGTCTTTTCTCCATCAAATGATTCCCATTTTAATGTCAACTTTACTGTCTTACCATTTGTGTCTGGCAAAGAAGATAAGTTAAATGCAACAATGCCCGACGCCATTTCTCCTGACGTATCTCCATAAGCGTTATGATAAAATTTTAATTCATAAGGATCTTTTGGATTATTTGTCAAGAGCAAATTCACATAATGCGCTGGAGCCGATTTCGTCCATGGAGCAACAAATCGGAGAGTCAAATATCCGTCTTCGGCTATAGTCACCCAATCATTTAAAATATCCACAGGATCGGTTCCATATACATTGTCATTATTCTCACCTAAATCTTTGGCTATCGGCTTCGTCAAAATACTGTCTATCCAATTGACATAAACCGCCTGCGAATATTTACCGGGATCGGCATCTACCGAATAAGCGTTCATCAATGCACGCACTTCTTTATTCCCAAAAGGGGAAGTCGGCATATTAACAGGTTTCAATGTCGTATTATCATCTAATTGTAAGAACACAGCTTGGTCTGTATCCGATTTCACTGTTACCAACGCATTCGGAAGAATATACGAATAATAAGGAACATAATAATATTCGTCATCATTGCACGAAGAAAAAACTATCAGCAAGGCTAACATAGCCGCTATAACAAAATTCATTTTCTTGATAAACCACTTTTTCATCTTTTTCTTTTTTTCGTAAAAAAATGCAAGATTTGAATAAATCCTGCATCCCTTTTTGTTAATATATACAAATAGAAAAAGATTTCCTAACACCTTTACATAAAGACGTGGCATTATTTGTGAATAAGTGCGCGGATATAATTAAAAGCCACGCCCCCTTTCCCGTTGAGAAGAATCAGGAAAGGGGGCGTTTTTTATGTCATTCCGCAGAGGGGAATCAATTGTTTTCAGGGCGGAGCTTGCGCACTACCATACCCGTTTGCCACATTTCGCTTTCGCGCAATGCTTTCAACTCTTCATTCAGTTTTTCACGATAGTCGGGCTGAGAGTTGGAATCGATAGAGCGTTGTGCTTCCAAACCGTCGGCTACTGATTTATACAATTTCTCGAATACGGGCTTGGTGGCATCGTGGAACGGAACCATCCAGTCGAGCGC
>DXCG01000171.1 GCA_019116145.1 Candidatus Phocaeicola gallistercoris | reverse complement strand
TTTTTGGGCATTCTCGCATAATACGTTAATGGTTTCTTCCGAGGGCGACATATCGGGGCTTCCGATACCTAAACTGATAACGTCTTTTCCTTCGGCATTCATACGTGCCACTTCTTTCAGCTTGCGGCTGAAGTAATATTCGCTTACATTCGCCAACCGGTCGGCTGGCTGGATATTATAAAGTTGATTCTCCTTCTGCATATTCTCCTAATATTTTAAGTGCTTTAGTAAGTGGGGTTACAGCATCAATCGATTGTTTATATCTTAAATAGTCGTTGAACATTACATCAACATAAAATAAGTATTCCCATTCTCGTCCAATAATCGGCAATGATTGGATTTTAGTCAAATTAATTTTATAGAACGAGAATATGGAGAGCACTTGTGAGAGGCTTCCTTCGTTATGGGGCAAGGAGAAAACGATACTTGATTTGTTTAATCTCGATCGTTCACGCAAGTCATCGGCTATCCATGGGTCGCATACCACGAGAAAGCGGGTGAAATTGTGTTTGTTTGTCTCAATTCCCTCTTGCAGGATTTTCATGCCATAGAGTTCGGCAGCATATTTCGAACAGATGGCGGCATGTCCTTTCAATCCTTTCTCTTTGATCTCGCATGCACTTCCGGCGGTATCTTCGGTTTCCACCACTTTCAAGTGTGGATGATGTTGCAGGAAGTCGCGACATTGTGCTAAAGCAACAGGATGCGAATTGACTTCGGTTAGGGAACTCCAGTCTTCACCGGGCAGGCACATGATGCTGTGGCTGATGCGTAGTTTATGTTCACCGACAATTGTTGCTCCGCTATTACGTAGCAATTCATAATTATGAAGTAAGCTACCTGCAATTGTATTTTCAATAGCTATCATTCCGAGAACGTTGTCATCTTTCTTCATTTCGTTGAACACATCTTCGAATGTATTGCAACAAATCAACTCAATGTCTTCATCTTTAAAATATTTATGGGCTGCTATGTCATGGTACGACCCTAATACTCCTTGTATTGCTATTTTTTTCATGCTTTTTCAAATGCTTTTATATAAAAAAAAATCCCGCATCTTTTACAGAAGCGGGATTTCGTTATTTTTTTATTTCATATTATCTATTTATTTACACATACAAACTCCCGCTTCACTTCATTGCTAAAGTAAAAGTAATAAAAGAAAAAGAAGAAGTATGTAGCAAATGTTTTCATCTGGTTTTTGATTTAAATATCTAAACTGCTCACAAATGTAATACATTTATTGATAAAACAAATAAAAATTAAACTTTTTCTTTATAGATTTTTGAAAAAGCGGAGTTTCACTTACATTTGTATATCATGTGTAATACGTATGTAACATCTGTGTAGTCTTATAAAAAAGTTACGGCTTATGAAATATAATTTTGATGTTATTATTGATCGGCATGCAACGAATGCTGAGAAAATAGAAGGGTTGAATACCTATTGGGGAAGAGATGATTTATTGCCTATGTGGGTTGCAGATATGGATTTTGCAACGCCTCCTTTTATTTTAGATGCTATTCGTAAGCGATGTGAACATCCTGTTTTAGGTTATACGGCAAAACCTGATAGTTATTACCGTGTTATTGCGGAGTGGGTGAAAGAGCGTTATGGAATGATTGTGAAGAAAGAACAGTTGAATTATGTTCCCGGTGTAGTTCCGGGACTTGGCATGGCCATCAATGCATTTACGAAACCCGGCAGTAAAATAATGATTACGCCCCCTGTTTATCATCCTTTTGCTCGTTTGATAAGTCGTTATGACAGACGTCTTGTCAATTGTCCGTTGATATTGGAGAACGGACATTATCGGATAGACCTAACTAAATTCCGTAGAGAGATAAAAGGGATTCGTGTCTTTATTTTATGCAATCCGCATAATCCGGGCGGTGTCGTATGGACACACGATGAGTTGAAGGTTATTGCCGATATTTGTGCAGAAGATAATGTGATTGTTTTTTCCGATGAAATACATGCCGATTTGACATTGCCTCCTTATAAACATGTACCATTTGCCATGATTTCCGAGCATGCACGAAATAATTCTGTTACATTTATGGCACCCAGTAAGGCTTTCAATATGCCGGGATTGGCTGCAGCGCATACTATTATTTATAATGACGGATTGCGGAAACGTTTCCGTTCCTATTTGGATGCCGGCGAATTGGATGGAGGGCATTTGTTTGTTTATCCGGCGGTTGAGGCTGCTTATTCGAACGGGACGGAATGGTTGGACCAATGTCTTGCTTATATTCAGAAGAACATCGATTATGTAGACGAGTATTTGAAAAACCATATACCGAAAATAAAAGCCATGCGTCCGATGGCTTCTTATTTGGTTTGGTTAGATTGTCGGGAGTTGGGCTTGATGCAAAAAGAATTGAATGCTTTCTTTGTCGATGAGGCACATTTAGCATTAAACGATGGAGAGATGTTCGGTAAGGAAGGCATCGGATTTATGCGGATGAATATCGGTTGTCCGCGTTCGGTTGTAGAGCAGGCAATGCACCAACTGGAAGTTGCATACAAGAAACGTTTCTGATACAGGATAGCGTTTTATATTCTTATTTTAAAAGGGCAGGGGATATACATTCTTTCGGTGTATATCCCCTGTTTTATTTCGTACATTCAGTAGCCAAAACGCATATCCGATGTTAGGCTTCCGGTGCTTTTCGGATACCTTTTGTAATTGTACTTCCGCCTGTCGATAGTCCCATGGTGATGCAATCTACCGGGATGTCTCCTACAATAAGGCTTATAGACCGGTATTCCTTTCCTTTATAGCTCCATACTACTTCTACATAACCTGTACCTGTCGGGATACTTTCTTTTATTTGCTGTTTAAGGGTGGAGATAGAATCTTCACTCAATTTGCCGGCATTTATTTTTTCTCGCATGGTAAGTATCTCAAACTCCGGATACTTTATCACATTGATAATTGTATCGGTCTTTGTGATGGTCGTATCGCTTAGTGCAATTTCTTTTGTGACAGAATTTACAGGAGCTTGGTCGGCAAACATGGCATCTACGATTTGTGAGATTTCTTTTGCAGAGTTCATTTCGCCTTTATAGGTATAGTCTACCACTTTCAATTCTTTCATATCGCCCTTATAATTGTCGGGTGTCCATCCTTTTTTCAGGTTCTCTAAATATATTTTCCAAGTGGGAACAGTAGCCTCTTGTGCATTTACCGATAGGCATGCAATGGCAGATAGTAACAATAAAATTCGTTTTAGATTCATAGTTTTTTGAGTTTTAT
>DXCG01000170.1 GCA_019116145.1 Candidatus Phocaeicola gallistercoris | reverse complement strand
TGTCGTATGCTTTCACCGTTGCGCTGCCGTATGCTTCCACCGTTGCGCTGTCGTATGCTTCCACCGTTGCGCTGCCGAGGGCGAATGCAACAGTATCTGTTTTATGAATGCCATTGATGTATATGCCGGTTTCATTCAACTCTTCTTCCGTAAAGTTTTCTTTCAGATATTCCGCATCGATTATCTTTGCAGATGCAAGTACCCACCACCAATTTTTTGTTATTGCTTTCAGAAGGTCCGCCTTGTTCTCTGCTTTAAGCCCCATTCTGTATCCGTTTTCGCATGCCCCTGCTTCCTTTGCCCTACGGAGCAGTTCTTTTTTTACTTCTTCAAATGTTTTCATCTTTCCCCGTTAATTCCAAAATTGACTTGATTGCATTCTTAAAAGAATTATATTCACACTCAACAGATTTTAATTGCTTGTAAAAGCAATCAGATTGCCTTTCTTTCAGTTCTGATTTCTCTTGCAATTCCAACACGTAACAGATTAAATCCTCCGTTGTCATTGCTTTTAATTCATCGTATGTTTTCATATATGTTTAAAATATTAAATCCAAACAAAAACTGCCCTATCCTCACGGACCGGGCAGGTGAACAATTAGAAAAAAATGAAACCCATGTATGTGGTTCACGTTTTAGCAGCTCCCCATTGACCTGCAACGGTTTCATGCCCGAATCATGGACGGGATGGGGAGTATATGTAACTACATTGTAGTAGTATGCTCTAACTTAACCACGCTGCTCTCATCGGACAAGTCAACGAATCTGCTTTTCACGCTTCGGGACACCGCTCCGTATTCTATTTGAACCGTGCGCTACTGTATCGTCGTTAGATACGGGCTGCTGCGTTGCCAAGCGTTGACCGACTGGTTGAGGCGTCATCGGTTTAGCCTTTGTCACCGCACCGGGAATCGGACCCGGAATCTCCCGTTTAGGAAACGGGTGCTTTATCCGTTAAGCTATGCGGCGTGTAATTTGTCAAATCTTCAGGATGTTCCTGCTCTCGACAAACTTGTCGATGCTGGCAAGGTCGTACAGGTAAATGCGTTCCCCTATCTTGAATGACTTAATCAGGTTGTTGTCCCTTAAATACCTTACCGTGTCTTCTGACACGCCAAGGTATTTCACCGTCTCTTTAAGGCTCATGTATTTTTTTTGCACATCCTCCACCCTGCATGTTACTATTCCCCTTCCCATGACTTATATACTTTGCTGTAATACTTCGCAATCTCGTAATCGCTCGCACTTTCCCCGAGCGTGTCCTTAATCTCATTGTACGCCTCTTGCGGCATGTGGTATATCACTTCTTCCGTGTAATCCATCCTCCCTGCTATGCCGAGTAGCATGAACACTGCAAAAACGGAAAATGCCGTAACCATGTTTTTCTTTTTCCTATCCATATACATCAATTCATGCGTGTAACTTCCACCTCGTCAATCAGACCTTTTTCCGTCAACTTGATGTTTATACCTTCTTTTCTCAGGGCGTATTTAGCCGACTTCACGGCAGAGTACTTGAAGTCCCTGCTCTTGATTCTCATTGTCTCCCCCACCTTCATCCTGCGGAGTGTTTCTGTTAATGATTTTTTAACTACGAATCCTTGCATATAAAACATGTAATAAATATGTTTACATTTTAATTTGTTTTAGTTGTGTCTAAACTACGTTTTGAAACGCTTTGACAATGCAAATATAAATATATTATTGATAGAATAATACGAAATTGTATAGAAAGTTATACGATAATGTTTATTTATAATAATTCTAAATAATAATATTATGAAAACTGATGTTATACAACGAATTAGAGAAATTTTAGACAGATACGAATTATCTGTTAGCTCACTTGCCAAAAAGATTGGAGTGGTCCAAGCTACTCTTAATAGGCAGCTGACGGGCGAAAACGCACTTTCATTAGATACGGTTAATGCAATTTTGTATTGCTATGAAGAAATATCAGCCGAGTGGTTGCTTAGAGGGGATGGCGAAATGCTTAAAGGAGTAACCGCTATGCCTAAATCATTCGATGCGAAAATAGAGATAGATAATGAAGGGTGTTTGAAAATTAAAATAAAAAATAATTATGTCCACACTATTGAGTATAAAGATAAAATTTGATCCATTTGTAATTGATAGTTCTATATCAATTACAGATTTGATAGCCATATTGTCGATATTGGTAACAGTATTGATAGGTTGGCAAATATGGAATATCATTGATTTTAACAATAGAATTAAGGCTAAAATTCAAGAGAGCGAATCAAAACTGAAAGAAGAGTTTCAGCTAAAAATGGATGATATTCGTAGCAATGCTAAAAAAGAAATGGAGATATATGTCAGAAACAAATTTATGGAAGAAAACCGTAGGAGAACCTTGTGGAATATGTATAATTATACAATGCAATTTTTGAATACAAGGGATTTCGACACTGCATTCCGACTTTTTTGTAACATTGCTAAAAAGGCTTATATATTCTCTGAAACAGAAATTCTGAATAATGCGCTCTACATGGCAGAAACAGTAATAAACATTTCAGATGGGAATTTCACACCTAATAAAAGAGCTTTTACATTTTATAAAGAAATAGAAGATGTATTTAAAAAGATTGATACAGAGCAATCAAAATATATCCTTAATTTTGCGCATAATCATTATGGGAATCCTCCAAAAGGACAGAATGAAAATGGCATTCAAAAATAGTGGGAATAGGTTTTTTATATCATAATCTAATTATTAACTTTAAAAAAACAAACATTATGGAAGGATTATTTATTATTACCGCGTTAATCATGATTGCGTTTGGGGTTTTCCAAATCGTGCTTTTTTTCAAAGTCTGGAAAATGACAGACAATGTAAGCAAGTTGACGGAGTTCTTGACGAAAGAGGAAGACAAGTCTGTCGAGGAAGGTGACTATTACGTGCTTGCCGGGGACATAGAGAAAGCAAAGGAGGCTTATACATGGTCTTTTTACCATGCCATCCTACGGTGCGCAAAAGACTCACTGAATTACGGGACAAATTACCATTACATAAGCTCTTTCTACGAAAAGAAATTCAAGAACGTTGGGATAGACTTGGATACTCAAAGATTTGCACGGTACAGGGATTTACAGGACATACTATCAAGTCTCCCCGAACAGAAATATTTGTAACATACTATGCAAATAGTATGCAAATCAATTTTATATAAAGTATAACATGTTGAAACCAAATTAATTACACGGTGTGTAACCTGCTTTGGGAGCAGGGGGTCGTGGGTTCGAATCCCGCTACCCCGACAAAAGAAAGAAAAGGAGTTACGATATCGTAACTCCTTTTCTTTTAGCTAAAACACTTACAGCTTTCAAGGTAAATCTCACCGCTTTTTATATTTTTGTGATGAGATTTCCGAACAAATAACAAGACGATTTTATGAAGTACAAAATCAACCTTTTTCCGCGCACTTTACATTTCAAACAACCTGCCGGAACATCACGAGGCATTTACCTCATACGCAATGTATGGTATATACAGTTGATAGACATAGAAACCGGTTGCTATGGCATAGGTGAATGTGCGCCTCTTCCCAATCTTAGTTGTGATGATATCCCCGATTACAAAACCATACTTAGCGCACAATGCAACTATTTAAAACAACATAATTGTCCGGATTACGCTACCCTTTATAATTATCCTTCTATTCTCTTTGGCATTGAAACGGCTTTACAACATTTACATGCCGGAAGCCTAAGGTTATGGGATACCTCTTTCTCGCAAGGATTGAAAGGTATTCCTATAAACGGTCTCATTTGGATGGGAAATTCCGAGGAAATGCTGCAAAGGATAAATGAAAAAATACAAGCCGGATTTCATTGCATCAAGCTCAAAATCGGTGCTATTAATTTTGAAGATGAACTTAAATTACTAACTTATATACGCCGTAAATATCCACCCGAAGATATTGAAATCAGAGTAGATGCCAATGGTGCTTTCACACCGGAAGAAGCACTTTCTAAAATAGAAAGACTTTACGCACTTGGCATACATTCCATCGAACAACCTATCCGGGCTGGACAATGGTCGCAAATGGCTGAGCTTTGCAAACAGTCGGACATTCCGATAGCCTTAGATGAAGAACTCATCGGAATAAACCGTTTATCGGAAAAAATAGAACTCTTAAAAACTATCAGACCGAAATTTATTATCCTAAAACCATCGCTACATGGAGGATTCTCCGGAACAAAAGAATGGATAAACTGTGCAACACAACAAGGAATCGGATGGTGGATTACATCGGCTTTGGAATCGAATATCGGACTTAACGCTATTGCCCAATGGTGTGCAACATTAGAAACGAACCGTCCGCAAGGACTTGGTACCGGATTACTTTTTACAGATAACATTCATTGTCCATTATACATTCAAGGAGAAAAGCTTTGGTTTCATCCTGAAGAAAAAGAACCTGACTTACAAACATGGCTCAATTCATAACCGATATAAACAAACAAACAATTACAATTGGCAACCGATGTTATCGGATGTCTGATATTGCAAAGCTACGTTCCTCTGCAAACAGCCTACATGCCGAAAACCATTTTTACTCATCCTTAATTGATTTCTTGGCAGAATGGAGTAATGAATCCGATTACTTAAAAGTACATACATCTGGCTCGACAGGAACGCCCAAAGAATTATGGGTAGAAAAAAAACGGATGATGAAAAGTGCCATGATGACTGTTTCTTTTTTAGGCTTACAAAAGAACGATACTGCACATCTGTGCATGCCATTGCAATACATTGCCGGGAAAATGGTTGTTGTACGCGCCTTAGTAGCAGGACTTCGACTAATTATTAGCACTCCTTGTGGGAATCCACTACGCGAGATCACTGAAATTCCAGTATTTTCGGCAATGACTCCCATGCAAGTATTCAATACAGTCCAAATTGACAGAGAAAATGAAGCACTTAAACAAATCAACCAATTAATCATAGGAGGCGGAAGTATTGACAAAACTTTAAACGATATATTGGCAACTTATCCTAATGCGATATGGAGTACTTATGGAATGACTGAAACACTTTCGCATATTGCTCTCCGACGTTTAAATGGCGCAAATGCCTCAGAATGGTACACCCCTTTGCCTAATGTTTCGCTTTCACGTTCAACAGAAGGTACACTTATTATTAATGCTCCTGACGTTGCTCCCCAAATTTTAGAAACAAATGACATCGTAGAATTCAATTCTCAAAATCAATTCCGCATTATAGGGAGGAAAGACAATATCATCAACACCGGAGGTATCAAAGTTCAAATAGAGCAAGTTGAAGATTTACTTAAACCGTTATTAAAGAGACCTTTTATTATAACGGCTGTTCCCGACAGCAAATTCGGTGAAAGAATTGTACTTTTGACTGAGCACAACAGCCTCACAGAAGAAAAAATAAAAAATGCAATGGAAACCTTGCCTATATATTGGCGAGCCAAAGAGATTATAACAATAGACAAATTGCCTCAGACAGGAACTGGAAAACCAGACAGAGCAAAAGCAAAACGATTGGCCACGGAAGCGACCAATCGTTAAAATATGCTCAAAAGAAATTACTTATTTATTCTTAATAACCGGAACTTCACTTACAATAGAAGGAACCTTTCCTTTAACCATTGGCCAACCGTCTTCCCATTGCAAACGGTCCATCAAGACAACACGACCTTCATCTGCCTTGTCGCGCTTATATCCATGATAAATAATCCATTCGTGATTGGCATCATCCTTTGTAATAATAGCATTATGACCCGGTCCTGCCCAATCTTCATTTCCTTCTATAACGACTGTATAACCGTTTTCCAACATCGGTTTTCCTTCTTTATCTACATAAGGACCTAACAAATCTTTCGATCTTCCTACAACTGTTTTATACGTACTTTTTGCTCCTTCGCAACAAGAACCTACAGAAGCAAACATATAATAATATTTTCCTTTCTTATAGATATTCACAGCTTCAAAAGCATTTCCTGCCACTTGTTTGCGCAAAGCCAAAGAACCATCTGCATTTCGCTTAACACTTAAACCGTCGTCTGTAAGTTCCGTTACATAAAGTCCTCGGAAACTACCCCAAAACATGTATTTTTTCCCTTTTTCTTCATAAAAGAATTGATCGATGGAATTCTGTACATTCACCTCGGGAGCATTGGCATCAATCACGCATCCTTTATCGACAAACGGACCTTTCGGACTGTCGGATACAGCAACGCCTACATTACTTTCCCATTCTACACCCCATTTAGCCCAAGAGTAATACAAAACATATTTCCCATTAATATAACGTATTTCCGGTGCCCAAAGGCTATGATTCCCATCCCATTTCGGGCGAGTTTCATCGGTAAACGCCGTGCCTACAAATTTCCAGTTGACCATATCTTTCGACTGATAGATAGGCAAATTATGAGTATTTTCTGTTCCATACAAATAGAAATAACCATCGTCAGCACGAATCACAGTCGGATCGGGAACACTTACCGGAATAATCGGGTTATGATACTCTTTCTTTTCCTTATCGCGTGCAACAGCCTGTACTGTAATCCCTAATGACAAACACAAAAGGGCTAAACCATAAAAGAATTTTGCGCGTTTCATTTTCTTCTTATTTTTTAATTAATATTTCCGTCTTTAATTTGACAAAGATAAAATTTATCTTGATAAATTCCTACAAACGATAGGATATTTCTAAAAAACATCAAGAGATTTACGAAAAAACTTCATGACATATTTCAACATACACCTAAAATTCATACCTTTGCACTCTTGAACTATTACACAAAGTCATGAGCTGTTTAATGGAACGAGAAAAAAGAGCCGGCATAATTCATTGCTCTCGAATATACTTTTTATATCGTAAAATGATTGACGTTGTTCAATCATTTGCCAATTGCTTTTTATCGCCCAACTCTTTTTATTCATTCTATCATTTTACAACGGGAAACTTGTTTCCTTTTTATCAGACTCAACAGAAGCAACCATAAAGGCCTGAATTTATTTTCAGGTCTTTTTTTATATACGACATAAAAACAAAACAGGAAAGATGGAACCACTTAAGCATGAATGCGGGGTAGCAATGATACGTCTACTCAAGCCGTTGGAATATTATCAAGAGAAGTACGGGACGTGGATGTACGGGCTGAACAAGCTCTATCTGCTAATGGAAAAGCAGCACAACCGCGGGCAGGAAGGCGCGGGGCTGGCTTGCGTGAAGCTTCAGGCAGCCCCCGGGGAGGAATACATGTTCCGCGAACGGGCTTTGGGATCGGGAGCGATTACCGAGATATTCGGCACGGTGCACAGCCAGTTTAAGGACTTGACTCCCGAACAATTTGCTGATGCGGAATATGCGAAGAAATGCCTGCCCTTTGCGGGCGAGTTGTATATGGGGCATTTGCGCTATTCCACCACGGGGCGGAGCGGCATTTCGTATGTGCATCCTTTCTTGCGCCGCAATAACTGGCGGGCAAAGAATCTTGCCTTGTGTGGGAACTTCAACCTGACGAACGTGGACGAGATATTCGCCGACATTACCGCCGCAGGCCAGCATCCGCGCAAGTATGCCGATACGTATATCATGC
>DXCG01000169.1 GCA_019116145.1 Candidatus Phocaeicola gallistercoris | reverse complement strand
GTAAGCAATCAGTAAACCCCGTCAAATCCCAGCCTTGATTCTTCGTATTTTTGTGCCCATAACCAACATTGTACAAATATGAAGAATATGACATTAGACCAATTCAAGCAGACATACGAAGACTGGAAGTTGTCTGGTTTGTCTGTCCGAGATTATTGTAACAATACCGGATTTGACGAAGGTAAATTTTATTATTGGCGCAGGAAGCTAGCCGTTCCTGCTCTTCCCGAGGCACAAGGATTTGTTCCCGTGAGAATGAACAATCCGAACGGTAAACTGAACATCACTACGGCTTCAAAAGAGATAGAATCCAAAAGCGGTTCCGAATGCGAGATTATATACGCCAATGGTGTAACGCTTCGTATCAATAGTGCGATATCACTGGAGGTGCTAAAGTCATTAATCCTTTTATGCCAGTAAGCCATGTTTTGCCTCAGTGACTCAGACCGTTTTTTCCTTTACCCTTATCCGACTGATATGCGAAAGAGTTTTTACTCTCTGAGCGGAATCGTGACAGAGAAAATGGGTAAGGATGTACAGGAAGGCGATGCATTTATATTTATCAATAAATCATTGACCAACATGAAAATACTCCATGCCGAATACGGTGGGCTGGTGATATATAATATGAGACTTGAGAATGGCACTTTCCGTTTGTCAGATATTGACCGTGAAGACTCTTCCGCCTCACTCTCCATCAATTGGTCAGAATTGACATTGATTGTGCATGGTATATCACCTTCGGAAGCTAAAAGAGCACCTCGCTGGACTCCTAAAAAACAGTAGCTTTACAGTAAAAAAGTATGTTCAAAACCTCCTGCATATCAGGTATTTTTTGTATCTTTACAGTACAAAAAAATACAGAAAATGGCAGAAAATCCGAATTTAAATATGGCACTTGAGGCAGTCCTTCGTGACCGTGACGACTTGTACAGACGTCTTATGCAGGCGGAAAGAAAGCTTAAAGAGATGTCGGATCTGCAGGCTATGAAAGACTCCTACGAAGCCAGGCTGTCAGAGAAAGATAAAATCATTGAAGCTAAGGATAAGGCCATTGAATCCAAGGACAACCGTATCGCATCGTTAGAACGCAAACTGGAGTATCTTGAGAGGAAAGTATGGGGGTCTATGTCTGAAAAGAGAAGACTCCCTGAAGATCCCAACCAACTGAAACTTGACTTCGGCGAGTCGGATATGACACCGGAAGAGGAGGAGGCGGTCCGCCAGGCCATAAAGGAGGTGAACGAGTACAGGCAGGTGAAGGTCAGGGAACACGAGAAGAGGGTTCCCGTCCGCCAAAAGCTGCCGGAGCATCTCCGCCGTGAAGAAGAGCATATCTACCCCGAAGGCTATCTTGGCAATGAAGACCAATGGGTACTGTTTGATGAAACGGAAACTTCCGAGCATCTTGAATATAAACCGGCCGAACTGTATGTCCGTGTTACTATCAGACATAAGGGTATGCGCAAGGATACAAACCGGATTATCACCGCTCCAGTGAAAAATGAACCGATACCCAAGAGCTATGCAAGTGCTTCGCTACTTACCGAGCTTATGGTCGGCAAATATGTGGACCATCTTCCGTTCTACCGGCAGATACAGATGTTCAAGCGTATAGGCATCAGCCTGCCACCGTCCAGCATCGAAGCCTGGTTCCATGAAGTGTCCGACCTGATGCGTCCCGCCTATTACCGGTTGAAGGAACTGGTCCTGTCTTCCGGTTATGTCCAGTCAGATGAGACTACGATACCTATAATCAACAACGAAAAGCATCAGACAATTAAAGGCTATCTTTGGCTGGTACGGAGCGTGATGAACAACCAGGTTTTCTTCTTCTATCATGACGGTTCCAGAAGTATGAAGGTGGCTCTGGAACTTTTCAAGGATTATCAAGGAGCCATACAGACAGACGGATATACTGGTTATGGAATACTTGAAAAGATAAAAGGTATCATCATTATATGCTGTTGGGCACATGCCAGACGCTACTTTGAGAGGGCATTGAAGCATGACAAGGCCAGGGCGGAGTATGCTCTGACCATGATAGGCATGCTCTATGACGTGGAACGTATAGCCGATGACGACAACATGAATGAACAGCAGCGTATGGAACTGCGTAAGCGACTTGCATACCCTATAATCTGTTCGTTTGAGAAATGGTGTCTTACGGAATATGGCAAAGTCCTTCCTAAAAGTCCGATAGGACAAGCCATGAACTACTTCCTTAATCATGTGCGGCAACTGGCACATTACACAATGGACGGTAAATATTGTATAGATAATAATTTGATAGAAAATTCGGTAAGGCCCGTTGCGATCGGCAGAAAGAATTATTTGTTCTGTGGCAATCATGACGCGGCTGAGGATGCTGCTGTTATCTATTCCTTCATGGGTTGCTGCAAGGCCGCCGATGTGGACTTCAAGGGCTGGATGAACTATTTTCTTAACCACGTACATGAATACGATAGTGATTACTCCAAGGATCTTGCAGAGTTACTGCCATCATCTTTAAAAGACAGGAAGATTCTTTGAGAAATTTCTGAAAAAGTCACAGACATCTACTAATGTCTCTGACTTATTCAGAGAAAATTCCCAGTCTTTAATAGACCTTGATAGAAATCTTCGAATATCTTCAACATTTTCAAAGACAAGTTGAAATTTTTAAAGGACATGTAAATACAGGCATTAGCAGTTCTCACAATACGGGGTTTGCTGAATGCTTACAATAAAATAAGCAGCCAAGTCATATTACAATGCAAATTACTTGTTCTTTATTTTCCATAGATAAAATAAAAGTCTATAATATCTATGTACTGCCAAATAAAGGACTAAAAAATATTTAATGTTTTTAGTATGCAAAGCACAAGAAAGAACAGATTTTCCATACTCATAATGATTGACGTTCATGAATTTTTCAATAGCTAAACGTGCGTTCCTTTCTTTTTGCGGATTAGCCGTACGGAAGCAATATGACAAAATACCCGCTATTTTCTGTGAATAAATGGCTGATAAAACCTTTTTCCAATCTTGTCCATTGAAAAAAGGTTTTAGTACTTTTTGTTCTAGACGAAAGAAAGCACACATAGCGTCAATACGGTCTTCATAAAACTTTGCAGAAGTACTTTGAGATAATCTTCGATAATGTCTATATAAGCATTTATTTATAAACCCTATATTATTAATGTATAAGATCAGTTCCGTGTTAAAATAGAAATCTTCTTGTCCATGATATATAAACTCAGGAAACCTGATACCGTTCATTTGCAATATAGAAGCTCTATATAGTGTATTCCAAACTCCTCCAAAAGCAACAGGAAGTGAAATATATCTTTTAACCAAGTCTTTTTGAGACCATATTTCTTCTTTAAAAGTTTCTTCTCGTACGATTCGCTTGCCATCTGAATATGTTTCATCAAAATAAACGCCACATTTGATAATATCCAAATCGTCATCAACTGCCTTTTTCACCATCAGCTCCAAATAGTCAGGCTGGTATTCATCATCATGGTCTGAGAATGCTATGTATTTTCCTGTAGCTAATTCGATGCCCTTATTCCTTGCTTTGCAAATGCCTCCGTTTGATTGCCGGATATATTTGATGCGGGCATCTTGAATGCTATAGTTTTTGCATATTTCACTTGTACCATCTGTCGCTCCATCATCGACTATAATAAGTTCAAAATTAGTATATGTTTGAGATAATACGCTTGTTATAGCAGTATCAATATATTGCACAGCATTGTAC
>DXCG01000168.1 GCA_019116145.1 Candidatus Phocaeicola gallistercoris | reverse complement strand
ATATAGAACAAGCATTGGTTCTTGCAGACCGTTTGTGGCTCATGCCTCGCAGCGGAGGTTTGGAAAGTGGAGTCCCGGAAGACCTTATTTTATCGCATCGGATGGACAAACTGTTCATGCACGAATCGATTCATTTCGATTTGATGCATGGCATTTATTCGCCAAGAGTTTCCGGAACGGAAGTGGTTTATCTGATGGCACATGATGAGACGTTACGGCATTGGGCGCAAAATGCATTGAACCGGAACGGATTTTTATGCCTTCCTGCCGGAGAAAATATAAATTTTGAGGATGCAGGAAAGGGGAAATATACGTTACTCGATGTTCAAGCTCCCGATAAACTTTGGCTTACTTCAAACGGTACACGTATCTGTTATCCGTCGTTTGAGAAGTTATTATTCTTTTTTCACCATATATATCCAAAACAAATATAGCCTATTATCCCACAGATGATAATCAGTAAAATGGGATTTACTTTGTATCGGTAGGAGGCGATAAATGTTCCGGCAAATAGTATGCAGCTGAATATGATTTGTGTGGTTTCTGTTCCGAAGTTTTCTTTATTCATTAAGACTAATGCTGCAGCAGCAAGTAATCCTACAACTCCGGGGCGTAGTCCGCTGAACACAGATGCAATGATAGGATGTTTTTGGTACTTCAAGAAGAAACGACTGATAAGTATCATTAGAATGAAGGAAGGAAGTACTACGGAAAAAGTTGCGATGATAGAACCTAAAATACCGACAGTATGCGAATACCCTGCATTTATGACAGCCGAATATCCCACATACGTTGCCGAGTTGATTCCGATAGGACCGGGTGTCATCTGGCTGATAGCGATGATATCTGTAAATTCTGTGGATGTCAACCATTGGTGGCGTGTAATGACTTCACCTTGTATCATGGAAATCATGGCATATCCGCCTCCAAATCCGAAAAGTCCGATTTTGAAAAAAGTATAGAATAGCTGTAAGAAAATCATAATCCTTTATTTTTTGTTTGGTTGTTGACGTTGGGCATATTTCCCATAAAGAAATCCTCCTAAGCCACTTAATATGATAATATAGATAGGAGAAAACCCTAATAGCCAAATAAGTAGTGCCGATATAACAGGAATCCATACATTGTATCGGCTTATTTTTGCCGATTTAGCCATTTTGAATGTTGGAGCAGCAATTAAAGCAACTACAGCAGGTCGGATGCCTTTAAAGATATTTTCTACAACCGGGAGGTGTTTGAATTGCTGAAAAAACATGGCAATGATTAAAATGATGAGGAAAGATGGTAAAATAGTTCCTAATGCCATCCAGAATGCTCCCCAGAATTTCCGTAATTTGTATCCGATAAAAATGGCAATATTGACGGCAAAAATTCCCGGAACGGTTTGCGCCAAGGCTATCAAGTCGAGGAAATCTTCTTTTGTTATCCATTTGCGCCTTTCTACAACCTCTCCTTCAATAAGTGGTATCATGGCATATCCTCCTCCGATAGTGAATAGACCAATTCGGGTAAAAATGAGAAAAGAGTTAATATAAAAGTTCATATTTGTTGTTTTTATAAATTATCGTTGGGAAAATTGTTGTCTTTTTTATAAGTGCTTGGTGGTTTTCCATAAAATTTCTTGAATAAATCGGTAAAATATTTAGGGTCGGCAAATCCGGTCATGTCGGAAACTTCGGCTACTGTATACTGTTGGCTTTTCAGTAAAGATGCAGCTTCTTTCATGCGGATATTGCGTATAAGGTCGGCTGGAGCAATACCTATGAGTGCTTTTATCTTGTTGTAGAAACTTGTTCGGCTCATATTCATAGCAGCACAGAGTGTATCTACGGTAAGATTATTGCGTAAGTTTTCTTTAATAAAAGCAGTAACTTTTTGTATAAACTCCTCGTCTAATCCGGAAGGAAGCGGAATTTTTTCCGTAGGAGGTTCAAGTTTTAGGGATGCTTGTTCTAACTTTTTACGAATAAGTTCGCGGTTCTCTAATAAATTGTTGATATTGGCTTTTAAGACAGTTAAGTCGAATGGTTTGACTATGTACAGGTCGGCACGAGTTTTTAATCCACGTAAAATATCTTCTTTCGTACCCAAAGCAGTAAGTAGGATAACCGGAATATGACTGGTCTCAATATCGTTTTTTAAGATGGCACACAGCTTTTCTCCATCCATTACAGGCATCATTATATCAGAGATAACCATATCCGGTTGATTTTGATGTATTTTTTTGAGTGCCTCTTGTCCGTTGTCTGCCTGTTCTATGCGGTAGATATTTGCTAAATTCTCTGCAAGGAAGTTACGTAAGTTGGCATTGTCTTCCACAAGTAAGATGAGCGGTGCATTGGGACCGGCTTGTTGTGTATTGGCATGATGCAGAGTAGGAGCAAGGAGGTGTTCGTGTTCATCCTCGTCAGTAATATTGCCGGTTTGGATATCGTTTCGATAAATATATCGTTCGCTATGGATAGGAATGTTTAATGTAAAGGTTGTACCCACATTTTCTGTACTATTATAATAAATGCGTCCGCCATGATTCCTGATAAGCCGATAAGTTAGTAACATACCGATGCCTGTACCGGTTATCGGCTGGTTACTGACATTCCCACCACGGAATAAGAAACGGAATAATTTCTTTTGATCTTCCTTAGGGATTCCTATGCCGGTATCTTTAATTGTTAATGTCCATCGGTCTTTCGTTTTATCGGTTTCAATGTTTATTTCCCCTCCATTGGGTGTATATTTTAAGGCATTGCTGATTAGATTTCGAAGTATTGAATTTATTTTATTGTAGTCTATCCATGTTTCAAGTTCGGTGAATGTCGATTTATATGTCAAACGGATATTTTTTTGTATGGCGTATGCTTGGAATTGCTGAAGAAAAGTACGAAGATATCGGTTTAATTCGCACTTATGTACGATAGCATGCGAACTATAAAAACTTTCTTTTTGGAAGTTGAGAAGGTTGTCTGCCAAATCGGACAAGCTTTCTGTGCTTTGTAGTGCGAGGTTTAGATTTGATAACCCTTTTTCGCTTAGTGTTTCATCTTTTAAAATTTCTCCTAAAGGAGCTTTGATGAGTGTTAGCGGAGTGCGGATATCGTGTGCGGTGTGGACAAAAAAATTAATTTTTTCTTGTGATATTTGTTTTTCACGCCGTATCATCTTAATACGTACAACGAGGTAAGTAATGCCGATGATAACAAGGGCATAAATTAAGAAAGCCCAAAAAGTGAGCCATAACGGACGTCCGATTAAAATTCGAATTGTACGCTGTTCTAATATTTTCTGGTTGTTGGCAAGGACAGAACGCACATGTAGGGTATAATTCCCCGGTGAGAGATTGGTATATTGTATTAACCCATTGGTAGAAAGGGGAGACCATTTATCGTAAAAGCCTTCCAATTTCCAGCTATAAGCTATGTTGGATGGATTGTCGAAATTTATAGATGATACATTGAGTGAGAATGTATTCTGATTGTATTTCAGTTTAATTTGTTTCGTTTGATCGAGGATTGTAGATAGAGGCGATCCTTTTTCTCCTGCATGAACTGTTTGATACATGATTTTTAAGTTGGTAAATATCATGTGATTGTACGATTTAGGCGGAAGAGATATATTGTCTGGAAGAATAATAACCCCTTCGTTACTTCCGAATATCATTTCTCCGTTTCTGCTATGAATGGCTGCATCGGGGTTAAAGCTGGAGGCTAAAAGCCCTTGTTCTTTCGTCCAGATATTAAAAGAGTCTGATGCAAGGTCGAAAAAAGTTAGTCCGTTATCTGTTCCTAAATATAAGTTCCCATTCTGATCGGGTATAAAACTGTAGATGTCGTTACTTTCTAATCCACAATTGTCGCTGTGGTAGTGACGGAGTATGTTCCCTTTATTGTCGGCAACAAAGAATCCTTTTCCTGAGGTCCCGATATAAACAAGATCGTTTTTCGGGTGATGGAAAATAGTATTAATGCATCCCATTTCAGTATCACTATTGAAAGGTTGGCTTTTTCCGCTTTGTTTATCGAAAATATACATTCCGTTTATCGTTCCTATCCATAGCGTGTTTGTATCTTGGGGCTTAATGGTTGTAATTGGATATCCAATGTTATATATGTGGCTTTTTTGAGAATGTAAATCGTGCGATTTCAGATAATAGAACCCTCCAGTCCAGATAATATTTTCTTTATCTTGGCAGATACATCGGATATATTTGTCGAATTTTTTTTCTTCTGCGGAAGATTGATATTGCTGGAAAAAAGTTATCCGGTGCGAACTTTTTTCTATCATGTAAACTCCCGACATATATCCTCCGGCAAGAATAACTCCCGGTTTCATTTCGCAGAGGGCTGTAAAGATATGATTCTCATTGTTCTTGTTATTGTTGGCAGAAGAGAGATAGTTGCTCCATGCTTTTTTAGAAGTATTGAAACAACTGATACCATTGCTGGTTGCATACCAAATGTCTCCGTCGGCATCTTCTAAGATATCATTTATGTAATTGTTTGCCAAAGAATTGGGGTTGTTTGGTGAATGTACAAGCCATTGGTAGCTGGGATATTGTTCAGAGTAAATTGTAATACCCGTAGGAAATACAACATTCCAAAGGCGTCCTGACCGATCTATATAGATATCTTTTACAATATTCCCGTTCATCTTGTTTGGTTTGTGAGGGTCTTCTTGTAAAAAGCCCATCAGGTTTAAATTATTCATGCTGAGCTTATATACACCTTGTCCGTCTGTAGCTATATAGAGGGTATTGGGATGTGTCCTGTCTGGTATTATCGTGTTGACAACAATGTCAGCCATTGAGTTACTTAGTGCTGTAAGTTGTTGTTTTTTCAGGTTATAGGCATATATATTGTCTAAGTGGCTATTAATAATAAGGCAGTTGGATGGTTGGTGGTAATAGATATAGTCTATTTGTTTTAGGTGAGGAA
Organism: Candidatus Phocaeicola gallistercoris; assembly: GCA_019116145.1. Classification (GTDB taxonomy): domain Bacteria; phylum Bacteroidota; class Bacteroidia; order Bacteroidales; family Bacteroidaceae; genus Phocaeicola; species Phocaeicola gallistercoris. The sequence goes on along the minus strand of DXCG01000168.1, from coordinate 9,924 downwards.
TATGTATAGGTTGTATGTCTTTCATCTGAAAATTTTCAATGTGAATTCGATATATCTGAATTTCAGTAGCTAAAAAGAATTCATTTTCTTTTTCTGTTGGAGCGACGCATACAATTTTTTCTTTAATGTGTATGGGCAGGCGACAATGATGTTTGGAAGGAATGTCATAAAGAATGATATTTTCGTTGATGCACATCCAGATACGGTTGGAGGCATCCATATAAGTAGCAGATATAGGTTGCTTTTTTAAAGAAGGGTAAGTCTTGTTTAAATCGAAAGCAAGCTGGAAAGAGTCTTTTAATTCATTGTATAGGAAAATATAACCATCTTTTCCTATTTCCCATACTCTTTGGTTATTGTCTGTCCGGAGTATGTTAAGATTTGGGTAAAAATATTGTGTTTTTTTGTTATGAGATAAATTGTAATGAACAAATTGCTTTCCATCGTAACGGTCTACTCCTTTATGGGTCAATAACCATATATACCCTTGCTTGTCTTGGCATATAGAAAATACCCGTCGGCTGCTTAGCCCGTTTTCGACACCGATATATTCAAATATTTGGGCATTTGTCGGGAAGATTATTATGATCAAAAGCCAAAAAAAGAAATGAATTTTATGTGTCATAACGGATTGGATTGATTTGATTTTTCATCTTTCAGAGAACACATTTCGCAGATTACTCTGATTTTTGTTGGAGTAATCTGCGAGAAATTGTGTTTTTATATTTTGATGAAACGAGTTATTTATGAGCTTCTACCCACTTGCGTGCATTGACAAAAGCTTCCATCCATGGCGTAATTTGATCTTCATAAATACGTTTGGCTGGATAGTAGGCATTTTCCCATGGGAAGCATGCACGTTCCAAGTGGGGCATCATTGCAAGATGGCGTCCGTCTTGGCTGGCAATACCAGCTACGCTATAGTCGGAACCATTCGGATTACCCGGATATTCATCGTATGAATACTTCAGTACTACATTGTAATGGTCTTCAGGATAAGGAAGAGAGAATTTCCCTTCACCATGCGCAACCCAAATACCCAGTTTCGAACCGCTCAGTGACCCAAACATTACGCTACGATTCATCGGAACCGTTACTCCGAGGAATGCCGATTCGAATTTATGTGAGTCGTTGTGTAACATCTTTCCTTTCTTCTTGTCTTCCGGTGTGATAAGACCCAATTCCATCATTAATTGACATCCGTTACAAACTCCTAAAGACAAGGTATCTTTACGTGCATAGAAGTTTTCCAAAGCAGCTTTGGCTTTTGGGTTAAATAAGAATGTTCCAGCCCATCCTTTAGCCGAACCTAATACGTCAGAGTTGGAGAATCCTCCACAGAATACAATCATATTGATATCTTCCAATGTTTCTCGTCCACTTACAAGATCGGTCATTGTTACGTCCTTAACATCAAATCCGGCAAGGTGAAGCATATAAGCCATTTCGCGTTCTCCATTAGTTCCTTTTTCACGAATAATAGCAGCTTTAATACCACTTGGCGTACGGCGGTCTGGATTTAGTCCGAATTGAGAAAGTTTACCTGTGAAATTCGGATTGAATGCGAATTCAATAGGTTGTTTTTTATAATTTTCGAAGCGCTGTTTTGCGCAACCGTTCATGCTTTGTTTGCGGTCAAGCAGGTAGGAAGATGAATACCATACGTCACGCAGATAGTCGATGCCAAACTGATAAGTTGCATCTTGAAGTGTAACTAAGATGTGACGTTCTTCACAAGGTGCGCCTATTTTAACAAAACCGATACCAGCATCTTCCAGTATCTTTTTTACTTCGTGTTTATGCTTGTTTGCTATTTGGATGACAATACCCGGATTTTCGGCAAAAAGTATTTTGATAATATCGTCACAGTTAATTTTGTTAAGGTTGATTTCCATACCACCTTCCATATTGGCAAAACACATTTCGAGCAAAGTAGTGATGAGACCTCCTGCTGAAATATCGTGTCCGGCAAGTATCAGACCTTTGTTTATAAGCTCTTGAATGGTATGGAATGCATCGCGGAAGTATTCGGGATTCTGTACCGTTGGTACATCATCGCCAATCTTGTTCAGCGATTGTGCAAAAGCCGATCCTCCTAAACGAAGTTGGTCGAAACTGAAATCGATGTGATAGAAAGTCGTTTTTAAATCATTTACCATTACAGGAGAAACTACTTTTTTAATATCAGACACTTCACCTCCTGCTGATACGATAACAGTTCCCGGACTGATGATTTTCTCTCCGTTGGGATATTTTTGGGTCATAGACAGAGAGTCTTTACCTGTTGGAACATTGATTTGTAATGCACAACAGAAGTCGGATAATGCTTTTACTGCTGTATATAGACGGGCATCTTCACCTTCTTGTGAGCGACATGGCCACATCCAGTTGGCAGAGAGCGATAAGCTGTCCATTCCATCGGCTAAAGGCGCCCAGACGATGTTGGTGAGTGCTTCAGCTACCGCCAATACCGAACCGTATGCAGGGTTGGCAAGTCCGGCTTGTGGTGCATGTCCTAATGCAGTGGCAATACCTTTTTCTCCACGATAATCGAGAGCAACAACACCACAATCGCTCAAAGGTAATTGCAGTTCACCTTGGCATTGTTGGCGTGCTATTTTACCTGTAACCGAACGGTCTACTTTGTTCGTTAACCAATCTTTGCAAGCAACAGCTTCCAATTGTAGGACACGGGTAAGATATTCATTAAGTTTGGAAGTATCGTATGTTACGTTTTCGTAATGGCGATCTACGGTTTTATCTATCATGTAAGTTTTAGGAGAAGAACCGAACATTTGATCTACGGCAAGATCGAACGGGCGTACACCGTCAGCTTGTTCAAAAGCAAAACGATGATCGCCTGTGGTTTGTCCTACTATATACATAGGAGCCCGTTCGCGTTCGGCTATCTTTTTCACATGTTCAATAGATTTTTCTTCAATGAGTAAACCCATACGTTCTTGTGATTCGTTGGCTATAATCTCTTTTGCAGAAAGAGTTTCATCACCAATGGGCAATTTGTCCATGTGGATTAATCCGCCACAATCTTCTACCAGTTCCGATAAGCAATTTACGTGTCCAGCCGAACCATGGTCATGGATGGACACAATTGGGTTGGTATCTTCTTCGCAAAGAGAACGTACTACATTGTAAGCACGTTTTTGCATCTCTGCATTTGCACGTTGTACGGCATTCAATTCAATACCTGAAGAATAGCGTCCGGTGTCGACTGAAGAGACAGATCCGCCTCCTAATCCGATACGATAATTATCGCCTCCTAATACAACAATCTCATCGCCCGGTTCCGGAGTCCCTTTCAAACAATCGCGTTGAGTTCCATATCCTACACCTCCGGCAAGCATGATAACTTTGTCGTAAGCATATTTCTCATTGTTTTCCTGATGTTCGAAAGTCAGTACAGAACCACAAATTAATGGTTGTCCGAATTTATTTCCGAAATCGGAAGCACCATTTGAGGCTTTAATTAAAATTTGTTCCGGAGTTTGGTATAACCATTTTCGTACCGGAAGGATGTCTTCCCATTCGCGTCCTTCTTCTGTGCGTGGATATGAAGTCATATATACGGCTGTTCCAGCAATTGGCCATGAACCTTTTCCGCCCCCCATACGGTCGCGTATTTCACCTCCTGTTCCTGTAGAAGCACCATTAAATGGTTCTACTGTAGTAGGGAAGTTGTGGGTCTCTGCTTTTAAGGAGATAACGGTTTTTATGTCTTTAATAATAAAATAGTCTGAAGTAGAATGATCGACAGGAGCAAACTGTTCTACAACCGGACCTTCGGCAAAGGCTACATTGTCTTTATATGCTGAAATGATTTTATTAGGATTTTCTTTTGTAGTTTTCTTTATCATTTGAAACAAGGACGATTCCATCTCCTGCCCATCAATGATGAATGTTCCTCCGAAAATTTTATGACGGCAATGCTCCGAGTTAATTTGGGCAAATCCGAAGATTTCCGAGTCGGTTAATTTTCTCCCCAAGTCTGTTTCTACTTTTTTCAGATATTCTATTTCTTCGGGAGAAAGTGCCAGCCCTTCTTGTTCGTTGTATGTTTCTATGTCGTCGATGTAAATAATAGGTTGTGGTTTGATATTAACATCGAATATTTGTTGATTAAGCCCATGGTACATACGTTGCAACATGGGGTCGTGTTCTGCATTTTCATCTTTTACTGGGAAGTATTCTTCTATACGGCGAATACCTTCCACTCCCATGTTTTGAGTAATTTCTACCGCATTTGTACTCCACGGTGTGATCATTTCACGACGTGGACCAATGAACCAACCTTGTAAATTTTCTTCTTTTTCTACCGTTGCATTGCCGTATAGCCAACAAAGCTTATTAATGTCTTCGACCGGCATATCCTTGTTGCATTGGGTAGCGATCACACTTTGACCGGGTGTTCTGAAAAATAGAATCATAGTGCTTGTTATGGTTAAAAATAAAAAATCTTATAATTACTTGCAAAGGTACATAAATCGCCGGAATATTCGAATAAAATTGAAAGAATGAAACAAGTTTTGGAACAAAGATTTCCTTTTAAAGTTTAAAGTGACAGGGTTCACTTCTTGATTGGGTAAAAAGGTTTTGCAAAGAGGGAGAGAAAAAACGTCTGTTTATAATGGATAAAACGCCGGCATGATTGTGATAAAACGACCTGTAGTTTTCGGTCGAACGACAAGAGATTTTTTCTACAATCGGCTTTTCATCTATTTCACGTTTCAAATAGTAGGTACTTTCATAAAAAAGTATCATCTTTGCATTATGAATTGGATAGAACACGTAACCGTACTTGATTTATTGATAAAAGGGTTTATTATAGGCGTTGTTGTTTCCGCACCGTTAGGACCTGTCGGCGTTCTTTGTATTCAGCGAACATTGAATAAAGGGCGGTGGTTTGGTTTTGTGACCGGATTGGGCGCAGCTTTGAGTGATATCTGTTATGCCTTATTGACGGGTTACGGCATGAGTTTCATGGATGAGCTTATTTTGAAGCATCAGATATTTTTGCAATTTGTAGGAAGTATCATGTTGCTTGCTTTCGGTATTTATACTTTTCGAAGCAATCCGGTAAAAGCACTTCGTCCTTCGTCTGGTACGCGTGGTACTTATCTTCATAATTTTGTGACGGCATTTTTTGTTACATTTTCCAATCCGTTGATTATATTTTTGTTTATAGGACTTTTTGCCCGTTTCTCGTTTGTTATGCCGGGAAGTCCTATCGGCTTCCAGTTGGTAGGCTATTTGGCTATCATCATGGGAGCAGTGACATGGTGGTTCAGCATTACTTATTTTGTCAATAAGGTACGTTCACATTTCAATGTGAGGGGAATTTGGGTGTTGAACCGTGTCATAGGAGTGGTGGTTGTTATTGCTTCAATAGTAGGCATTGTTTTAGCTTGTACAGGAAAATCGTTGTCTTAATATTATGTATATATCTCAGCAATTAAAGAAAAAAAGTATTGTGGAATATCTGCTTTATATGTGGCAGGTGGAAGATTTGATTCGTGCGAATGGGCTTGATATGGAAAACATAAGAAAAAATATTATCAGTCCGTACACTTCGCTGGATGAAGGGCAAAAACATGAACTGGAGCAATGGTATGAAAATTTGATACGCATGATGCGCGATGAAGATGTAGTAAAAACAGGGCATCTTCAGATAAATATTAATATGATAGAATGGCTGACCGATCTGCATTTGCGTTTGCTTCGTTCTCCTAAATTCCCTTATTATAGTGCCGCATATTATAAAGCGTTGCCTTTTATTGTTGAACTTCGGGCAAAAGGTGCATCGAAAGAAGTTCCCGAAATAGAAACTTGTTTCAATGCTTTGTATGGTGTGCTGATGCTCAAACTTCAGCATAGGGAAATTAGTGAAGAAACGCAAAATGCTTTAAAAGTAATAGGCGACTTTTTGGCGTTGCTGTCTGATTATTATGTGAAAGATAAAAAAGGAGATTTGGATTTAGATTAAAATTTTAGGTAAGATGAATCAGGAAATAGAAAGGAGACGTACATTTGCTATTATTGCTCACCCAGATGCCGGTAAAACGTCGTTGACAGAAAAATTATTGCTTTTCGGGGGACAGATTCAAGTGGCAGGAGCGGTAAAATCGAATAAAATAAAAAAAACAGCTACGTCCGATTGGATGGATATAGAAAAACAGCGTGGTATTTCTGTTACGACTTCTGTAATGGAGTTCGATTATCGCGATTATAAAGTAAATATTCTTGATACGCCGGGGCATCAAGACTTTGCAGAAGATACTTACCGTACGCTTACTGCTGTCGATAGTGTAATCATCGTTGTGGATGGTGCAAAAGGTGTAGAGACACAAACCCGTAAGCTGATGGAAGTATGCCGTATGCGTAATACGCCGGTCATTATCTTTGTCAATAAAATGGACCGTGAAGCGAAAGACCCGTTCGACTTGCTCGATGAGTTGGAAGAAGAATTGGTTATTAATGTTCGTCCATTGACGTGGCCTATTGAGAGCGGTCCCCGTTTTAAAGGCGTTTACAATATTTATGAGAAGAATCTGAATCTGTTTCAACCATCTAAGCAAGTGGTGACAGAAAAAGTGAAGGTCAACATTTATACAGACGATCTTGATAATCATATAGGTACACCACTTGCAGAAAAACTTCGTGGTGAATTGGAATTGATAGAAGGGGTTTATCCTCAATTTAATGTGGAAGAATATTTAAAAGGTGAACTGGCACCGGTCTTTTTCGGTTCGGCATTGAATAATTTTGGCGTGCAGGAATTGCTCGATTGTTTTGTTGAGATAGCTCCCAGTCCGCGCCCGGTTCAAGCAGAGGAACGTATGGTGATACCCGATGAACCGAAATTTACCGGATTCATTTTTAAAATTACGGCGAATATCGATCCGAATCATCGTTCGTGTGTAGCTTTTTGTAAAATATGTTCGGGTAAATTTACTCGTAATACGCCTTATTTGCATGTACGTCATAATAAAACAATGCGTTTTTCTTCGCCTACACAGTTTATGGCTCAACGCAAAACAACCGTAGATGAGGCTTGGGCTGGCGATATTATTGGCTTGCCTGATAATGGTGTTTTTAAGATAGGTGATACTTTGACCGAAGGAGAAATTCTTCATTTTAAAGGACTTCCCAGTTTCTCTCCTGAAATGTTTAAGTATATAGAAAATGCAGACCCAATGAAAACAAAGCAGTTGAATAAAGGTATTGATCAGCTGATGGATGAAGGTGTTGCGCAGTTGTTTGTCAATCAGTTTAACGGACGAAAATTAATAGGGACTGTGGGACAACTGCAATTTGAGGTTATTCAGTATCGTTTGGAAAACGAGTATAATGCAAAATGTCGATGGGAGCCGGTAAGCCTGTATAAGGCTTGTTGGATTGAAAGTGATGATGCGGATGAGTTAGCTGCATTTATGAAGCGCAAATATCAGTTCATGGCGAAAGACCGCGAGGGGCGTGATGTCTTTTTGGCAGATAGTAGTTATGTCCTTCAAATGGCTCAAAATGATTTCAAGCATATAAAATTCCATTTTACAAGCGAATTTTAATGCATTGCGGATGTGATGGTAAAATTAGCGGAGCTTGTTTATTTTTAATTTGACAACTCCGCTATAATTTTTTATTCATTAGAGGGAATAATTTCAGACCATCCTACGGCATTATACCAGCTGATTGAAGAACGATAATAATTATCCCATGTTGTATTTCCGGTTGCATTAGGAATGTACATCCCTATTCCACAGAAATTGTTTTTGTCTTTTATTAGACTTAGTGGTGGAGTATCATAATCGTCTATACAACTTTTTGCAATAACAACGTTGTCTAATACTTCTTGAAACTGTGGGGGAATAGAACCGTTATTCAACGATTCTACGATACCTTTGATGTCGAAAGAAAAATAAGTAAAGTCTCCCGTACCATATTGTTGGATATTATGACTTAAATCGTCTCTTGATATATTGTGGCTTAACAATTCATATCTTATAGCTTCTGCCAATCTTCCCATTTGAGAACAGTCTATGGCTGCATATGTACCCCATAAATCATTCTCTTTATTAAAAGCGATTATTTCATCACATATTTGTTGGAAGTTTATTTCCTCTTCATATAATTGGTGAAAGAACCGATGATAAGGAAAACCTACTCTGGGAGTTTCCATAACAGATGCGATACAGTATTTAGTTACATCTTGAAATTCATAGTAGATTTCTGCAATTCCCATCATGCAAGCATCAAACAAGATAAAGTCGAGATTGTTAGAAAAACAATTCCTTAATGCATTTGCCATTTCAGGAATATTTATAGAATTGTATTCACTTCCGTCTATTCCAAAGGAAAAAGTTTCCCTAATATTGGGAGCAGGCATCCATCCGGTGGCATGTGACCCAAATAGTAATCCGTAACTTTTGGCGGGAGCTATGTTTTGCATAATGCGTATGTTGTTTTCCATGACCAAAGGGTTGGTCGAGACTCCTCCTACAGCCTGATGCCTTTTCGCTTGCATCAATACGTTTTCAATAGTGAGTTTATCTCCACTTAATATTTCCTTATTGTTGATTTGTCCATAACCGTTAGTTTGAAACTCTAATATTTCCGGTATTGTCAGATATTTATTGGTGGAATTGGGCTTGTAGTAAATTAATAAAGTACATGAATCTTGTGCTGTAGTCAGGCTTTCGTACATCCACAGAACATTTTTCATGATATCATTGTCCAAGTTGTTATTAGCTATCAGATAAGCCAATATAACTCTTTTGGCTTGTACCGGTTGATGATATTCCGGTATTTCGTTTGAACAAGCTGCTAATATAAATAAAGAAAGAATATATAGTAGTAGTTTTTTCATGGTAATAATGTTTAATATAATTCGGCTCTTTTAAATGTAAATTCAGGATTTACATCTAAAATAATCGACATCTTACCTTTTCTATATTTTTCTTTAATTTTAGATATTTCTTTCTCAAGTTTGTTTTTCTTGGTGTTATAATAGATAAAGCACGTACGGTTGTGTCCGTTTTGTTTTGTTTCTAAATATCTTTTTAATTGGATGCTGTATTGGGCTCGTCCTTCTAATAGTTTTTTATCGTTAATAGCTGCACTATCAACAAACTGAACATTTGTAAAGTATATAAGAGAATCGCTAAAAGAAGCTGAAACTCCGGCAATATATACACCAAATTGGTATTTGTTTTTGGGCTGTTTTGCAAAAGAAGGAATTGCCGTAATTATTACGGTTATCAATAAAAGATAAAGGAATTTCTTGTATTTCATAATGAAATTTGTTTTTGTGCAACAAAAATAAGCAATTATATGAATAATAAAAAGGATAGGTATAAAATTAACAAAAAAGGGGAAAAATAATGGAGGTGTAATAACATTTTTTCAATGTATTGCACCTCCATGTTATAAGTATTGTTGTCTTTTTATCCTAAATACGATTTTAATAATTTACTACGTGAATTTTGTCTTAACCGTCTGATAGCTTTTTCTTTTATTTGACGAACGCGTTCACGGGTAAGTCCGAATTTATCACCTATTTCTTCCAATGTCATTTCTTGTGTTCCGATACCGAAAAACATTTGAATGATTTCTTTCTCTCTTTCTGTTAAGGTTGATAAAGCTCGGTCTATTTCTTTCGACAAGGATTCGTTTACTAATGAGCGGTCTGCCATTGGAGAATCATCATTGACCAATACATCCAGCAAGCTATTGTCTTCCCCTTCAACAAAAGGGGCATCAACCGAAATATGTCTTCCCGATACTTTTAGGGTATCGGATATTTTATCGACAGGGATTTCAAGTTCATCAGCCAATTCTTCGGGTGAAGGACGCCGTTCGTTTTCTTGCTCAAATTTAGAAAAGGCTTTGCTTATTTTATTTAAAGATCCAACC
>DXCG01000167.1 GCA_019116145.1 Candidatus Phocaeicola gallistercoris | reverse complement strand
GAAGAAATAGCTTGGAATTTATAATAAATTTCCTAATCGAGTAATGAGTTCGTTCCCTAATTCCGTTTTTACTTGAATGTGTTTTAAAACAGTAGTTACAAAAGGATTGCTTTCAAAGTCTCCGCGTACTTGTTCAAAGTCAAGGACTTGTTCTTCTTTGTTTCCGTCGGCGCCAAAACCTGTCATGGAAGAAAGGGAAAATTCTTTTTTTGCGTCTTCGTAGACCATCTTGTCGAGCCATACAACCGATTGCTGCCATTGTTTCACAATTGCTACAATGTCTTTGGCTGTAATTTCATCAGCATGTAAATTGTAGAAATCCAACATCTTTTCGTAAGCCCATGTCCATTCGTAAGTGTAATAATTTGCATGCATTTCGGCAAATCGTTCATGCATTTGTTTTACGGTATATACATGTTTTGTTTCAATGTCATTGATTAAACGGTCAACTTCACTCTTGGGAGCAATCAATCCGGATAGGTCTACCCATTCGCCTGTTCCGATAGGAGTGTTTGGGGTTAACCGTTGTCTGATTTCTTCATCATTATTAAAGTGGATGCCTTCCAAACGTTTTATGACAGAATTCCCTAAGAATTTATGAATAGCTGTTTCGTAGAATGTTATACCTTTATTTAGTGCCGAGTTCTGTATTTTAGCACTTTGGAATGAATACAGCTCGGATGTCTCTCCAGAAACACGTTGTAGTTCTTTAAGTATGTATCGCCCTTTCATCATTTTCTGAATGGTATAAGGGCTGAGTAAATTGTAGTTTATTTGGTCTAATCGTTGTGGGTCTTTCCGCAAATCACGTTTGGGCCATTTTTGTGCATCGCGAATAGTTCCAACACTACGCAGGTTGACTCCCGGGGCAAGGAACGTTGTGTTTTTTTCTTCTATTAAGTAAGAGAAAGGCAAGTCGGATGTGTCGGGATGGTTGACATGTCTTCCCATAACTAATGAAAAAGCTCCGATGCGTGCAGGCCATAAAATATAAGAGTCAGATGCTGTTTTGGCACCTCGTTCCATGGCACCTTGATGAATAGGTCCCAATTTGTACATGTGATTACTTTGATTGGAACCAGATCCTGCATTCATGAAAGAAAACATTCCTGCTATTAAAAGTGTTGATTTGTGATGTGTAACAGTAAATGGTCCTGCGAAGATTGCACACGCTTCTCCATTTTCTTCTTGACAATTGCTGAAGAATAAAGAGTCAGATGCAGAATATGTATGTCCCATGTGGCAAGCCTGTCCTACAAAGCAACGTGTAATGGTTGTTCCGTCTTCGATATGTGATCCGCTGGATATGATAAAGTCATCACATACAACTCCGTAGCCAATGTGAACAGGATCTTCTTTATTACTATTAATAGAACCATTCTTTAGCCGTCCACTTCCTTCTATTTCGCAGTAGTCTCCAATTCGTACATTTTTAATATATCCTGCATTTACAATGACTACATGATTTCCTATGAACCCTCTTTCAGAGGCATGTTCTTCTGCATAAGCCTCAATAATCTTTTTCATGCGCTCGATTAACAATGGGCGATGTCTGTACAAAGCCATGATATAGGCTTGATGTGCAGATAAGTGGTCGTGTATTATTACTTCTCTTCCTCCTGTTTCATTGAGGACAGAAATCTCTACTCCATTTCCAAAACGTGATTTCCGATCAACTAAAATGATATCTACATTCTCAATAAATGTATTATCTCCGATATCGTAATTAGCGATATAGTTTTTTACGTTTTCTATACAGCAGTTATCTCCTATGGTTACATTATGTAACGTAACATATGCTAATCCTGCGTGTTTAGATATTCCTCCTGGAAGTTTAAATTCGGTTTCAAAAATTCCTAATTGTACATTTCCCGAAAAACGTGCGTGATGCACATAATCGGTTACAAAGCCTTCTGCGACATGGATGTTATTCCAATCGGTTGCTGTACATGATTGTTTTTCTAATCGAGCGATTTCATTAGCTGTAAGTAAACGGTATCTTTTCATATATTAATCATCATAAGTGGGATATAGGAAGTCATTATATGGGTATTTTTGTACATGTAGTTCACGTACTTTTTTGTAAACAATATCTTTTAGCCTATCAATATTCGTTTTATTACGTGCAGAGATGAAGATACAATTATCGTTCATTTTTGCCATCCATGTATGCATTAATTCTTCCAACGACCTGTTCTCTTTTGTCCTTGGTGTTAAATCATCATCTGCTTTTTTTACGTAGGTATAAGCATCTATTTTATTGAATACAAAAATTGTTGGTTTTCCTCCTGCTCCTAAATCAGCAATTGTTTTGTCAACCACTTGGATCTGTTCTTCAAAATCGGGGTGGGAAATGTCTATTACGTGCAGCAATAAATCTGCTTCCCGTACTTCATCGAGTGTCGATTTAAAAGAATCTACTAAATCGGTTGGCAGTTTGCGGATAAATCCGACAGTATCTGATAATAAAAAAGGTAAGTTCTCAATAACAACTTTACGTACCGTTGTGTCGAGTGTGGCGAATAGTTTATTTTCGGCAAATACCTCACTTTTAGCTAATAGATTCATTAGTGTAGATTTTCCTACATTTGTATATCCCACTAAAGAAACGCGAATGAGCCGTCCTCTATTTTTACGTTGAGTAGCCTTTTGTGTATCGATTTCAGATAACCGTTGTTTAAGTAAAGCCATTCTGTTCAGGATGATACGGCGGTCCATTTCCAATTGAGTTTCTCCCGGACCGCGAAGCCCTACCGAGCCTTTACCTCCTCCGGCGCCGGAACCACCTCCTTGGCGTTCAAGGTGTGTCCATAATCGTTGCAGTCGTGGAAGCATGTATTTATATTGAGCCAATTCTACTTGTGTCTTTGCGTTTGCGGTTTGGGCACGCATGGCGAAAATATCGAGAATAAGTGAAGTCCTGTCTAATATTTTGATATGAAGTTCTTTTTCTATGTTCCGTATTTGTTTGGCAGACAATTCATCATCGAAGATAACCATTCCGATTTCGGTATCTTCGTCTTCTTTCCGATTGTCTATAAATTCTTTTATTTCTTCTAATTTCCCTTTGCCTACATACGTAACAGAATTGGGTGTATCTAATTTTTGCGTAAAGCGTTTTACAACTTCTGCACCTGCTGTTTCGGCAAGAAAAGCAAGTTCGTCTAAATACTCATTGGTTTTACGCTCATTTTGGGTTTGAGTAATTAAACCAACCAAAGCTGCTTTTTCGCTTTTTGTTTCAGATATAACAAATTCTTTCATCCAAATTTTTTATTTCTTTGATAGATGCAAAGATAAGGAAAAAGCATGTATTTGCTGAAAGAATTATATATTAAAAAGAAAAAATGTTTTTATATGGTTTTTAATATGCTGTACGGTATTTGCTTTCGTCTTTATCTTCTAAAATGTTTAAATAGGAAAGATAACGTGATTCGCTGATTTCATGATTGGCAACAGCTTCACGTACGGCACATCCCGGTTCATGACGGTGTGTGCAATCTCCATATTTGCATTGAGAGGAAAAAGCAAATATTTCTTTGAAATAATGCCCTACTTCTTCATCTTTCATGTCGAATGTTCCAAATCCTTTAATTCCCGGAGTGTCAATGATATAGCCGTTTTCACTTATTGGGAACATTTCGGAGAAGGTAGTTGTATGGGTTCCGGTGTGGTGGGCTGTAGATATTTCTCCGGTTTTCAGTTGTAAATGAGGTAATAACGCATTGATAAATGTAGATTTCCCCACACCTGAATGCCCGGACAGGAGGGTGATTCCTTCTTTAATTTCTTGGGCTAAAGTTTCCGTGCCTTTGTTTTGGAGTGCTGAAATGCGATAGCATGGGTAGCCTATATGGGTATAAAGGCTGATCAGATTATCCATACGTTGTAATTCCTCTTCGGAATAGAAGTCTGTTTTGTTAAAGACTAAACTTATCGGGACGCGATATGCTTCTGCAGAAGCCAAGAAACGGTCGATAAAAGTTGTAGATGTTTCCGGATAATTAATAGTAATGAAAAGCAGGCACCGGTCGATGTTGGCTGCAATAATGTGCGATTGCTTAGACAAGTTGGAAGCCTTTCGTATGATATAATTTTTGCGGTCTTCTATATCTGTGATGAAAGCAGTACCTTCCGGGTTTATGGAGATTTTTACGTGGTCGCCTACGGCAACAGGGTTTGTACTGCGTATGCCTTTTAGCCTGAAATTCCCTTTTATTTTACATGAAACCAACTTATTGTCGTTCGTTTTGACAATATACCAACTTCCTGTATTCTTGATTACTAAACCTTTTTCCAATGCGATTGAAATAATTCGGACATAAGTCGTGCTTATGTCCGAAAATAGAAATTATACGGTCATGATTTCTTTATCTTTAGCAGCCAATAAGTCGTCTATTTGTTTGATGTACTTATCGTGTGATTTCTGAAGCTTGGCTTCCGAATTCTTCTGTTCGTCTTCCGGCATGCCTTCTTTTACTGCTTTTTTCAGTGCATCAATGGCGTCACGACGTGCATTCCGTACACTTACCTTGGCTGTTTCGCCTTCAGCTTTACATTGTTTTGCGAGTTGTTTACGCCGTTCCTCTGTTAAAGGGGGAATGCCAATACGGATGATTTCCCCGTTGTTTTCGGGCATAATGCCGAGTTCGGAATCGATAATAGCCTTTTCAATGATGCGAAACATATTTTTGTCCCATGGCTTGATAGCAATGCTTCGTGCATCGGGGGTTGTGACTGCCGCGACATTATTGATGGGAACCATGCTTCCATACGAGTCAACACGTATCCCGTCAAGTAAACGGACATCTGCTTTCCCTGCGCGGATATGTGCCAATGCATCTTCCAAATACATGATAGCCATATCCATTTTTTCTTCGGCTGTACTAAGTATCGTTTTTGAGTCTGCCATATCAATAATTTTTTGTTACAGTGTTTATTGTAAAAATGTGATGATATCTTATTGACAAAAGTATGGCATTTTATTTATTTCTCCAATAATTTTATAGAAAATCTGCTGAAACTTTCAGGTTGTATGAATTGGACTTTTCAAAAAAACATGAGAAAAGTGTTTGTTTATAGAAAAATGTTATTATATTTGCCGTCGACAAAGCATTTATACATGAACCTAAACAATATTCATATCATAATGATGCATGTATCCGGATGTATGTCTCTTTATACATCTGCTACGGGAATGACCCCTCGGGGGTGATGGGTGTATAAAAGTGTTTCTATGTGATACACGTCTGTGGATTCAGACATTTCTAAATTTATCAATTTCTTTATTTTATATTAAGTCTTTCTTGTGCAAAAGAGAAAGGGTCAGTTTTTTCGAATTTTATATAAAGCAGTCATATGAAAGTATTGAAATTCGGCGGAACATCGGTCGGTTCTGTCAATAGTATGTTAAATGTTAAGAAAATAGTAGAGGCGGTAGATGACAAAGTGATAGTGGTCGTTTCGGCTTTAGGAGGGATAACCGATAAGTTGATTAAGACATCGAATATGGCTGCAGCAGGTGATGCCGGCTACGAAAAAGAAATGGAAGAAATAGTAAAACGTCATATCGAGATGGTTTACACAGTGATACCGGCAGGGGAAAAGCGTGAATTGTTGCTTGATTGTGTAAACGAATTGCTGAGTGAGTTGAAAGACATATTCCAAGGCATTTATCTGATTCACGACCTGTCTCTTAAAACATCGGCAGCCATAGTCAGCTATGGGGAACGTTTGTCTTCAATTATAGTGGCAACTTTGATAAACGGGGCACAATGGTTCGATTCACGCCTTTTTATTAAGACAGAAAAGAAACATAATAAACATATTCTCGATTCGGAATTGACCAACCGTTTGGTCAAAGAAACATTCAAGGAACTTCCTAATATATCGTTGGTCCCCGGATTTATTTCTACCGATAAGAATACAGGTGAAGTAACAAATTTAGGAAGAGGCGGTTCTGATTATACGGCTTCTATTATCGCAGCGGCACTGAATGCTGATGTCCTTGAAATATGGACTGATGTTGATGGCTTCATGACAGCCGATCCCCGGGTGATAAGTTCAGCTTATCCCATTGCAGAGCTGAGTTATGTAGAGGCTATGGAGTTGTGTAATTTCGGAGCAAAGGTTGTTTATCCGCCTACAATTTATCCGGTATGTCATAAAAATATTCCTATTCTGATAAAAAACACATTCAACCCGGCTGCTCCGGGTACCATCGTAAGACAAGAAACCGACCATTCTTCGAAAGCCATAAAAGGTATTTCGTCTATTAATGATACATGCCTGATTACAATGACTGGGTTGGGTATGGTAGGTGTCATCGGTGTCAATTATCGTATTTTTAAGACTTTGGCAGAAAATGGCATCAGTGTCTTTTTGGTTTCACAAGCTTCTTCAGAAAATTCCACCTCTATAGGTGTGCGTAATGAAGATGCTGTCTTGGCATGTAATGTCTTGAATGAAGAATTTGCCAAGGAAATAGAAATGGGTGAAATTAGCCCGATGAAAGCAGAAACAGGACTGGCTACAGTTGCAATAGTTGGTGAAAATATGAAACATACGCCGGGGATAGCAGGAAAACTGTTTGGAACATTGGGACGGAATGGCATTAATGTCATCGCATGTGCTCAAGGAGCTTCAGAAACAAATATTTCATTTGTGGTTGAAGGTGCTTCACTTCGTAAAACATTGAATGTGATTCATGACTCATTTTTTCTTTCCGAATATCAAGTCTTGAATTTGTTTATTTGTGGAATAGGTACGGTAGGGCATAGTCTGATTGATCAAATTTATAGCCAACAAGAGCGTTTGAAACAGGAGCGTGGGTTGAAATTAAAAGTAGTCGGTATAGCTAATGGGCATAAGGCATTGTTTACTCGTGAGGGAATCGACTTGGCTCATTTTCGTGAAGAATTAGATGAAAAAGGTGTTGCCTCATCGAACCAGTTGCTTCATGATGAGGTTATTGGTATGAATATTTTCAATTCAGTGTTTGTCGATTGTACAGCGAGTCCTGAAATTGCTTCATTATATAAAGATTTTCTGGCACATAATATTTCGGTAGTGGCAGCCAATAAGATAGCAGCTTCTTCTGATTATGGAATTTATGCTGAATTGAAACAGATAGCCAGACATCGTGGTGTGAAATTCTTATTTGAAACCAATGTTGGTGCCGGATTGCCAGTTATCAATACTATCAACGATTTGATAAATAGTGGCGATAAAATTTTGAAGATTGAGGCTGTTTTGAGTGGTACCTTAAATTATATATTCAATGAAATAAATGCTGATATGCCATTAAGTCAAACTATCAGGAAAGCCAAAGATGAAGGGTATTCTGAACCAGATCCTCGAATCGATTTGAGCGGAACCGATGTGGTGCGTAAATTGGTTATCTTGGCACGAGAGGCAGGGTATCGTTTAAATCAGGAAGATGTAGAAAAGCGTTTGTTTATTCCTAACGAATACTTTGAAGGAACATTGGACGATTTTTGGAAAAAAATCCCTTCTCTTGACGCTAAGTTTGAGGCACGTCGTTTGGTATTGGAGCAAGAAAGAAAACGTTGGCGTTTTGTTGCACGTTTTGAAAATGGAAAGGGTGTAGTCGAATTGGTGGAGGTAGATCGTCATCATCCGTTTTATGAATTAGCCGGAAGCAATAATATCATCTTATTGACTACCGAACGGTATAACGAATATCCAATGTTGATACAAGGTTATGGAGCCGGTGCAAGCGTGACTGCAGCAGGTGTTTTTGCCGATATTATGAGCATTGCAAATATTTAAGTCCAATGAAACATATCATTATTTTAGGAGACGGAATGGCAGATTGGTCTGTTCCGTTTTTGGGAAACCATACATTGTTGCAATATGCTCATACTCCTTATATGGATATGTTAGCGAGTATGGGATGTACGGGCATGTTGAAAACTGTTGCCGACGGGTTTCATCCGGGAAGTGAAGTTGCCAATATGTCGGTAATGGGCTACGATCTTCCAACGGTTTATGAAGGAAGGGGTGTTTTGGAAGCTGCCAGTATTGGGGTAGATTTGGATGCCGATGATATGGCAATGCGATGTAATTTAGTATGTGTGGAAGGGGATATTTTAAAAAATCATTCGGCAGGGCATATTACAACCGAAGAGGCCGATCAGTTAATAGCTGCTTTGGAGGAATGTTTAGGGTCAGATTGTATTCATTTTTATACAGGCGTACAATATCGTCATTTGCTGGTTGTAAAAGGAGGCGATAAGCGTTTGGCTTGTGTTCCTCCTCATGATATCCCGTTGAAGCCTTTCCGTTCGAATCTTGTGAAAGCATTATGTCCAGAAGCGCAAGAAACAGCCGACTTGTTGAATGCTTTGATTTTGAAATCACAAGATATTTTGGCTACGCATCCTCTTAATTTGAAGCGGATAAGTGAAGGAAAAGACCCGGCAAACAGCATTTGGCCATGGAGTCCCGGTTATCGACCTAAAATGGAATTGTTGACAAACAAATACCCTTCCATTCAAAAAGGTTCAGTGATAACAGCAGTTGACTTGATACGAGGCATTGGCATGTATGCCGGACTTCGGTGTATTGAAGTGGAAGGTGCTACCGGATTGTATACAACCAATTATGAGGGGAAAGCACAAGCGGCTATTGATGCTTTGAAAACGGATGATTTTGTGTATTTGCATATTGAAGCTAGTGATGAGGCTGGACATGAAGGAGATGTCAGTCTGAAATTAAAAACTATTGAATATCTGGATAGTCGGATTGTTAAACCTATTTGGGAAGCAGTGAAAGAATGGAAAGAACCAGTTGCTATAGCTGTACTTCCCGATCATCCTACGCCTTGTGAGTTGCGTACACATACGGCAGAGCCTGTTCCTTTTTTGATTTATTATCCGGGAATTGAGCCAGATGGAGTACAGGTTTATGATGAGGTATCCTGTAGAAATGGAGGATACGGAATGTTGGAAAAAGATGAATTTATGAATCTATTTATGAATAATACTGGAGTAAAATGAAATATTATAGTACTAATAAACAGGCTTCAGATGCATCGTTGGAAGAAGCCGTAATTCGAGGATTGGCAAGCGATAAAGGATTATATATGCCTTATGAAATAAAATCATTGCCTCAGTCGTTTTATGACGAGATAGAAAATTTTTCGTTTCAAGAAATAGCATACCGGGTTGCCGATGCTTTCTTCGGTGAGGATGTGCCTGCCGATGTTTTGAAGCAGATTGTATATGATACCTTAAATTTTGATGCTCCTGTAGTAAAAGTGAAAGATCATATTTATTCTTTGGAACTGTTTCATGGACCTACGTTAGCTTTCAAGGACGTGGGAGGTCGTTTTATGGCACGTCTTTTAGGATATTTTATTCGTAAAGAGGGGAAGCGTATGGTAAATGTGTTGGTTGCGACATCGGGTGATACAGGTAGTGCTGTAGCCAATGGCTTTTTGGGAGTAGAAGGTATTCATGTATATGTACTTTATCCGAAAGGTAAAGTGAGTGAGATACAAGAGAAGCAGTTTACTACATTGGGGCAGAATATTACAGCCATTGAGGTAGATGGTTCGTTCGATGATTGCCAAGCTTTGGTGAAAAACGCGTTTATGGATAAGGAATTAAAAGAACACATGTTGCTTACTTCTGCCAATTCTATTAATGTGGCTCGTTTCCTGCCTCAAGCTTTTTATTACTTTTATGCGTATGCACAAATGAAGAAATTGGGGAAAGCCGATAATTTAGTGATTTGTGTACCGAGTGGTAACTTCGGAAATATAACAGCAGGTCTTTTCGGAAAGATGATGGGACTTCCTATAAAACGTTTTGTCGCGGCAAATAATCGTAATGACATTTTTTATCAATATCTAAAGACAGGGATATATTTGCCTCGTCCTTCGGTTGCTACTATTGCGAATGCAATGGATGTAGGCAATCCCAGTAATTTTGCGCGTATTCTTGATTTGTATAAAGGAGATTATAATGCTATAGTCAATGACATTGATGGAGAAGCATATACCGACGAACAGATTCGTGAAACGGTGCAGAAAACATTTGAAGAAACAGGATATTTGCTCGATCCGCATGGAGCGTGCGGTTATCGTGCATTGGCAGAAAACTTGAAACCGGATGAAACAGGAGTATTTTTAGAGACGGCTCATCCTGCAAAGTTCTTGCAAACAGTAGAATCGATTATAGGAATGAAAGTTGCTATCCCTGAAAAATTGCAGGCATTTATGAAGAGAAAAAAACAAAGTATCCCGCTGTCGAAAGATTTTTATGCATTTAAATCTTATTTAATGCATGGGAGTAAATAATAAAAACCGGAGAGTAAGGAACTCTCCGGTTTTTATTTTATCTGTTTTTGTACATGTTTTCGTAATAATTTTGATAATCTCCGCTGGTTACGTTCTTTACCCAATCTTGATGGTTCAGATACCAAACAATGGTTTTTATTATACCATTTTCGAATGAAGTTTCCGGTGTCCACCCCAATTCACGGGTAATTTTAGCTGGATCGATGGCGTAACGTTGGTCATGTCCTAACCGGTCTTTTACAAACGTGATTAAAGAATCGTTGATCCAATCAATACGGATTTGACCATTTTCATCAAGTTCTTTTTTCTTTAGAATCTTGCGGTAAGAAGGCTCTTCTTCCATTAAACGATGAATCGTTGCTATTGTTAGTTTTACAATCTCAATGTTTTGTTTTTCATTATGACCTCCTACATTGTATATTTCTCCGTTTCTTCCTTGGTGGATAACCAAGTCGATCGCTTTACAATGATCTTCCACATATAACCAGTCTCGAACATTGCTTCCGTCTCCATATACAGGTAATCTTTTTCCTTCCAAAATGTTTTTAATAATCAAAGGGATCAATTTTTCCGGGAAATGGTAAGGTCCGTAATTGTTTGAACAACGTGTAATAGTCACAGGCATTTTGTAAGTATCATGATATGACATTACAATGAGGTCTGCACTTGCTTTAGATGCACTATATGGGCTATGTGGGCAGATAGGAGTTTCTTCTGTAAAGAAACCTTCTTTTCCTAAAGATCCATATACCTCATCGGTAGATACTTGGTGAAAACGAACGTCTTTTCTCCATGTAGGATATCCTTGTTCATCTTTTCCTGTGACCCAAGCGCGACGAGCCGTATCTAATAAATTCTGAGTTCCTAAAATGTTTGTCTGAAGGAATAATTGCGGATTCTCAATGCTACGGTCGACATGACTTTCTGCTGCGAAGTTTACTACATAATCGAATTTGTATTCAGAGAATAGACGGTCAGTCAAATTTTGGTCGCAAATATTTCCTTTAATGAAATAGCAACGTTCGTTATCAATGTCTTTGGCTATAGTATCTAAATTTCCTGCGTATGTAAGAGCATCTAAGATAACAATTTTTATATCTTCATACTTTGTTAAAAGGTATTTGATATAATTGGAACCGATAAATCCGGCAGCTCCTGTTACTAAATAAGTTTTCATATCGAAATCTCTATAATTTTTTGAGAGTGCAAATTTCGTAAAAAATTTTAATAAGACAATGTTTAATTAGATAATTCTATTACTTCCAACTGGGAAAAGTTCCCTTTGTCGATGGTAAATCGAATTAATGTCCGAATGGTGTGATATCCGTATTTCCCTGCTGCTCCCGGATTAATATGGAGCAGATTTAGTTTTTTATCGTACATAACCTTTAGGATATGAGAGTGTCCGCTGATAAAAAGAGTAGGAGGATTTTCTTGTAGAATATTTCGAATGGAAATATCATATTTCCCTGGATATCCGCCAATATGTTTCATTAGGACATCGGCTTCATCGATAGTAAAGCGATTAATTTCCGGAAAAAGTTTACGGATATCTTGTCCGTCGATATTCCCATAAACAGCTTTAAATGGGCGGAATGAATTAAGTCGTTCTGCTATAGTCAGGGATCCGATATCACCTGCGTGCCAAATTTGGTCGCAGGGTTCGAAATATTGCAGGTAGCGTTCATCCCAATAACCATGTGTGTCTGATAGAAGTCCGATTTTTGTCATTTCCTTTATAATGTTTTTATCAAGGATAATAGTATTGGTAAATAAAAAAAGGTTGCTCGTAGACTCTGATTATGCTTACGGTAGGAGCTAAAAAGAGTTCCTATATTTTTTCTATAGTTAGGAACCCTCTTTAAGTAATATAAGAAAGCATCCTTTTCCTTTAAAATAGATGAAGTTTCATTGTTACAAATTGTTTAATAAACTTAACAGTTTCATCAATACCCAATACAGATGAATCGATACATAAGTGATAAGTTGCGGCGGCTCCCCATGTCTTGTAGCTATAATAATTATAATAAGAAGAACGTCTTTTATCAGCTTTTTCCATGAGTTCCTCTGCTTTTTCTGCACTAATATTATGTAGTTTCATTAATCTTTCGATTCGAGCTTCCGTGGAGGCTGAGACAAAAACATTTGCACAACGGGGATGATCGCGTAAAATATAGTCGGCACATCGTCCTACAAACAAACATGATTGCTTTTCTGCTAAATGGCGAATCACATCACTTTGTATCTTGAAAAGAGAATCGTTGCTCAAATAAGAATTGTATGGATAAATGCTTTCTGTGAGGAATGGGAAGCGAGAACCGAATAAACCGCCTAATAGACTTTGGGAAGCCTTTTCGTCAGCTTTTTCGAAGAACTCTTTACACAATCCGCTTTCTTTGGAAGCCAAATTGATTAACTCTTTATCATAAAAAGAAATGTTTAGTTCTTTTGCGAGTTTCTCACCAATTTCTTTTCCACCGCTTCCTAATTGCCGCCCTAAATTGATGACATAATATTGTGTTTCCATAATAACTATATTTTGATTCTCTGACAAATATAGGAAATTTTTATTAAAACATATCAGGGTTGGATTTTTTATCCTTTAAACTGTTTAAATTGGTTGTACAACATGCTTGCTGCTATGAGGCTTGCTGTGATGTCGGAGATAGGCATGCTGAACCATATTCCGTTTACACCCCAAAACAAAGGAAGTATCAACAAGCAGGGAATTAAGATCAGTACTTGCCGGCTTAATGACAAAATGATGGCTTTCTTTGCCATACCGATGCTTTGGAAGAAGTTGGAAGTAACCATTTGGAATCCAATGATAGGAAAGAACATGACGATGATGCGTAAGCCTCGTGCCGATATTGCATTCAATGTCTGGTCGGTTGTAAAGGCAGATACAACCAGCTCGGGGATAAGCTCTCCGATAAGGAACCCGATGGTAGTTACGATAGAAGCCACGATAATGGTTAGTTTTGTAACTTGATTGACGCGATTGTATTTCTGTGCTCCGAAATTATAACCTGCAATGGGTTGCATGCCTTGATTTAGTCCCATCACAATCATGACGAAAAGATATGTGATTCGGTTGGCTATGCCGAATGCTCCAATGGCAAGATCGCCGTCATAAAGTTTGAGCCCTTTATTTATTAAAATAACGATCATGCACGAAGCCATATTCATGAAAAATGGTGCAAGACCGATGGCGATGATGTTTTTCACCAGATTGCTCCGAAGCCGGTATATACCTTTTTTCAAATATAAAAGTTCGTTTTTATTCAGAAGTAGTTTGAAAAGCCAGATTAATGCAATGACTTGTGAAAGGATGGTTGCGATGGCTGCCCCTTTTATACCCATATCCAAACCGTAAATGAACAGTGGATTTAAAGCTGTATTAATAACAACCGTTAAGATGGTTGCAATCATAGCCTTTTGTGGATGCCCTGATGAACGGAGGACAGAATTCAATCCTAAATACATGTGTGTAACGACATTTCCCCATAAGATGATGGTCATATAGTCGCGGGCATAAGGAATGGTTGCTTCGCTTGCTCCGAAAAAATAAAGAATAGGGTCGAGGAAAATAAGGGTAACGATTGTAAACAAAATGCCGATAATGAGATTCAGTGAAACGACATTCCCTAAAATCAGTTGTGCATTATGATAATCTTTTTGTCCTAATTTGACTGAGATAAGTGTTGAGGCTCCTACACCTACAAGCGACCCGAAAGCAGCAGCAAGGTTCATGAGTGGGAACGTAATTGCCAATCCGGAGATTGCCATTGCACCTACGCCATGTCCGATAAAAATACTGTCTATCATGTTGTACAGTGAAGACGCTGTCATGGCTATAATAGCCGGAATAGCATATTTTGTTAATAGTTTATTAATAGGTTGCGAACCTAATTCATTTGCTGTTCCTTGTTGTGTCATAAGCCTTTTTTATTAAAAATTTGCCTGCAAAGGTACTTATTTTTCTTATGAGGAAAAACTTTCTTTATCTTTGTGAGACGAATAATATGAAAAAATGGAGCATATTACGTTGTCGTTAGTCGACTTGAATCTTTTGGTGCGTAAAAGTATTCGTTCTTGTTTGCCGGATACTTACTGGGTGTATGCCGAGATTAGTGATGTCAAAGTGAATTATTCCGGGCATTGTTACTTGGAGTTTATTCAGAAAAGCCCGAAAAGTGATGCTTTGATAGCAAAAGCACGTGGCATTATTTGGAAAAGTACGTATGACCGATTGAAAGCATTTTTCGAAAAATCCACGGGAATGTCATTCACTGCCGGTATTAATGTGCTGGTAAATGTGTCGGTCGATTTTCATGAATTATATGGCTATTCTTTAACAGTCTTAGATATAGACCCCACTTATACTTTGGGAGATATAGCCCGCCGCCGTAAAGAAATCATAAACCGATTGGAACAAGAAGGGGTATTAACGTTGAATAAAGAATTGATTTTACCGGAGTTGGCACAGCGTATTGCTGTTATATCATCGGCTACAGCTGCAGGATTTGGTGATTTCTGTAATCAGTTGGAACATAATACTTTCGGTTTTCGTTTCTTTTATCGTTTGTTTCCGGCAGTGATGCAAGGAGATAAGGTAGAAAGTTCGATTATAGAAGCTTTAAATCGTATCAACGATGAGCGCGATGAATGGGATGTAGTTGTGATTATTCGCGGAGGAGGTGCAACATCCGATTTGTCGGGATTCGATACGTATGAGCTTGCGGCAAATTGCGCTCAATTTCCTTTGCCTATCATTACTGGTATTGGACACGAACGCGATGATACGGTTATCGATTTTGTTGCCCATACGCGTGTGAAAACGCCAACGGCTACAGCCGAATTCCTGATAAATCACTTGCATGAAACGGCAGTACGTTTGGAAGAATTTGTCTTGTTCTTTCAGAAAAATGTCCCGATGATTCTTGCAAAAGAAGAAGAGAAATTGAAACAATGGCAAATACGTTTGCCTTCGAAAGTACAGATGTGTTTACAAACTGAAACCTTTCGTTTAGAGCGGATTGTGGAGCGTTTACAACAACAGTGGGCAACACGATATGTTCATGAGAGTCATCGGTTGGAACTGATGCTTCATCAGTTGAATATGAATTCTCCGGAACGTTTGTTGGAAAAAGGTTATAGTATGACTCTGAAAGATGGGAAAATTGTGACAGATGCTTCTATGCTTCAGGTTGGCGATGAAGTGATAACAAAAGTAGCAAAAGGAGAATTTAAAAGTAAGGTAATTTAAATATGGCAACAAAAAAAGAAACTTATTCGGATGCAATGCAGCGATTGGAACAGATTGTGAATCAGATAGGAAATAATGAATTGGATATCGATGAGCTGGAAAACAAACTGAAAGAGGCGCAGAAATTGATTAAATTCTGTCGTGGAAAGTTGTATAAAACAGATATTGAAATAAAAAAAATGTTTGAAGAAGAAGATACTGTAAAAAAATGAGATTATTCCATTGGAAAATCGGTGTGAATGCGCTATTTTTGCTTAAAACATATTTTTGTAATGTAAGTAAACAAACAATATAGATTTATGAAAGAAATAGATTGGTCTAATTTGTCTTTTGGATATATGAAGACAGATTATAATGTACGTTGTTATTATCGTGACGGGAAATGGGGTGAATTAGAACTTTGTTCGGAAGAGACCTTGAACATTCACATGGCTGCAACGTGTTTACATTATGGTCAAGAGGCTTTCGAAGGATTGAAAGCATATCGTGGTAAAGACGGGAAAATCCGTGTGTTCCGCCCGGATGCAAATGCTGAACGTTTGCAAAGTACTTGCCGGGGTATTTTGATGCCGGAATTTTCTACAGAGAAATTTTGTGAAGCGGTACGAATGGTTGTCAAGGCAAACGAACGCTTTATCCCTCCTTATGAAAGCGGGGCTTCTTTGTATATTCGCCCGTTGTTGATTGGAACAGGGGCTCAAGTGGGAGTTCACCCGGCTAATGAATATTTGTTTGTAGTATTTGTAACTCCGGTAGGTCCTTATTTTAAAGGAGGTTTTGCAACAAATCCTTATGTTATTATACGGGAATACGACCGTGCAGCTCCATTGGGAACCGGAACATTTAAGGTGGGAGGTAATTATGCTGCAAGTCTTCGTGCCAATAAAATGGCTCACGATGCAGGGTATGCTAGTGAATTCTATCTGGATGCAAAAGAAAAGAAATACATTGATGAATGTGGTGCTGCCAATTTCTTTGGTATTAAAGACAATACGTATGTTACACCTTTGTCCACTTCTATTTTGCCTTCTATTACCAATCGCAGCTTGATGCAGTTGGCAGAGGATATGGGAATGAAAGTAGAACGTCGTCCTATTCCGGAAGAGGAGCTGACAACGTTTGAAGAAGCAGGTGCGTGTGGAACTGCTGCTGTAATCAGTCCGATAGAACGTATTGACGATTTGGAGAACCATAAGTCGTATGTTATTTCTAAAGATGGTAAGCCCGGACCAATCAGTGAGAAGCTATATCATAAATTGCGTGCTATTCAGTATGGTGATGAACCAGATCCATATGGATGGGTTATGATTGTTGATTAATCATCGCGAATGAAAAAGCATGTTTTTATAGAAAATTTTAGGGAATTTAAAAAGTACAATTATTGTTTTCGGAAATTGTCTATTGAGCAAGGTGGCTTCTAAAGAAATGAAGAGGCTGGTACTACGGAATAAATAATTAGTAAAAATCTTAAAGGTTGCAATTGAAAAGAAAAAATTGCGGCCTTTTTTTATTTTAAATATCCGTTAATTTTTATAGAAAAATTTGTGCCCTAGTCTTATTTCGTTTATCTTTCTTTTTTCATTAATCAGTTTAAGTGGAATGAAAGCTATTTGTGTTGTGTTAGTTTTGGTTGCATGTTTTTTCCTCAGGCAAGGACTGGTTTATGCAGATGTAGAAAAAAACATGTCAGAGAAAGGAAATGTGTTTTTGTCGTTTGACGGACAGGAGCTTATATTTCAAGCCCGTTGTGCATATCCTATGGGCGGAAGTATGGTATCTCTTACTTATCCTTATACATTAAAGTTGGGAGGCGATTCCATAGATGTGCATTTACCTTATTATGGTCGTGCTTATCAAATATCTTATGCAGGAGGAGGGATTGATTTTTCCGGGAAGATAAAAGATTATGCCAGTGAAGAAAAGGGAGATGCGTTTATATTGAATTTTGAGGCAGGGACTTCCTATGATTTATACCAATTTCATTTAGAGATAGAAAAAGATGCATCTGCAAACTTGACTGTAACAATGAGAAATCGTCAGATGATTCGTTTTGATGGGGAGATAGTTGCAACCGAGTTGCAAAAGAAATGATATACTTTTATGAATTGAAAAAATCAATTGTCTGTAAGCAATGAATCAAAATGAAATTTATGCCAACCGGTTAGAAAAAAAAGGTGTAAGGGCAACAGCCGTACGTTTGTTAGTTTTTCGGGCTATGATAGAGGCTTCGGAGGCAGTTTCGTTACTCGATTTGGAAAATAAATTGGTAACAGTCGATAAATCGACCATATTTCGCACGTTGCATTTATTTCTAATCCACCGGGTTGTACATGCTATTGAAGACGGAAGCGGCTCGTTGAAGTATGAAATATGTAGCGGGGAAGAATCTTGTAGTATAGACGATATGCATACACATTTTTATTGCGAGGTTTGTCACCGTACGTTTTGTTTTTCTTCAATTCATATTCCTGTCATTGAATTGCCAGATGGTTTTCATATGAATAGTATCAATTATATGGTAAAAGGAATATGTAGCGAGTGTGATAAAAAAGGGAAATGCGTGTAAAATGTAAGCGATCTATGTTATTTAGCTTTCAGGAAAAACTAAAAAGCCTTCATCTTTTTTAAAGAGATGAAGGCTTTTTAGTAAAAATACTATCGTGTTTTAACCGATATTTTTAGTCTTGATGAGATATTCTGCTATTTGTACTGCATTTAGTGCAGCTCCTTTTTTTATCTGATCGCCCACAATCCAAAAAGTCAATCCGTTTTCGTTTGTCAAATCTTTGCGGATACGACCTACATACACAGGGTCTTTTCCTGCTAAGAATAAAGGCATTGGGTATTCTTTCTTTTCCGGATTGTCCATTAAGATAAGACCTTCTCCTTCAGAGAAGGCTTTACGGGCTTCTTCAACAGATATTGGTTTCTCTGTTTCAATCCAAATACTTTCTGAATGCGAACGTAAAGCCGGCACACGAACACAGGTTGCACTCACTTTAATGTCGGAGTGCATGATTTTACGTGTCTCATTATACATTTTCATTTCTTCTTTTGTGTATCCGTTGTCGGTAAATACATCAATTTGAGGAATGAGGTTGAATGCCAATTGATATGCAAATTTCTCTACCTTGACAGGCTCTCCGGCCAATACTTGGCGGTATTGTTCGTATAATTCGTCCATTGCGGCAGCTCCGGCTCCGCTGGCAGCCTGATAAGTAGATACGTGGACACGCTTGATATGTGTCAGGTTTTCAATAGCTTTGAGTGCTACAACCATTTGGATGGTTGTGCAGTTGGGGTTTGCAATAATTCCTCGTGGACGGTTTAAAGCATCTTCCGGATTAACTTCAGGGACAACTAAAGGGATGTCATTTTCCATACGGAAAGCACTTGAGTTATCAATCATTACAGTACCATATTTAGTAATGGTTTCTGCAAATTCTTTCGATGTTCCGGCACCTGCCGAAGCGAAAGCGATATCAATACCTTTAAAGTCATCGTTGTGTTGCAGCAGTTTTACTTCTATTTCTTTTCCGCGAAAGGTGTATTTACGTCCTGCGCTTCGCGAAGAACCAAATAGTACCAGTTCGTCTATGGGGAAATTTCTTTCATCGAGCACACGTAGGAATTCTTGTCCTACAGCGCCGCTTGCACCAACAATAGCTACTTTCATTTTTCTGTTTTGTTAAGTTGTTAATAATAATTTATTCTTGAATATCGGATATTATGACCGTTTTGTTTTTAATTCCTGTGTTGTTTGTAACGAAGTGCATCCGATAACAAAAAATCGTTTGCAAAAATACAATTTTATTGCTATATGATTAGAATTATTATTGTTTTATTTTTGTTTTATAAACTTTTTACTTTATTGGTTTTGTCATTGCCTTTCGTCGTTTAATGCATGAGGGAATAAATAGGAAGATATTTTTGGGGGTTGAAAAAGCCATGACAAGTTTGAGATAATGTTTTGAGAAAAAAATAAATTGTGAAGTGAAATAGGTTATGATACCATCATCTTTTCCGGGGATATTTTTCTTGTAATGTATTTTTGTATTTGTCCGAAGCATGAGAATATTCCAGAGTTTTTCGTATTTTTGTATTATAATTAGATTTGCCTGTTTTTATGGAAGGATTATTCGATTTTGTGAATTTAGATATTCATTTCCCTATAACCGACCCGACATGGATATTTTTTCTTGTATTGGTTATTATTTTATTCGCTCCTATTATATTAGAACGGTTGCATATCCCGCATATCATAGGAATGATATTGGCAGGTGTTGTAATAGGGGAGCATGGTTTTAATATTTTAGCCCGCGACAGCAGTTTTGAACTTTTTGGGAAAGTCGGGTTGTATTACATCATGTTTTTGGCCGGTCTGGAAATGAATATGGAAGACTTCAAAAGCATTCGTGTTAAAGCGACTGTTTTAGGACTTCTTGCTTTTATCTTTCCATTGGCAATAGGAATATGGACAAATCTGTATTTGCTCGACTATGCCATGATTTCTTCCGTTTTGTTGGCGAGTATGTATGCATCGCATACGCTGATTGCCTACCCCATTGTTATCCGATATGGAATAAACAGACAGCGGTCGGTCAGTATTTCAGTGGGAGGGACAGCCGTTACAGATACGTTGACACTGCTGGTCCTTGCGGTTATCAGCGGAATGTATAAAGGTGATACATCCGATATGTTTTGGGTATGGCTTGTCTTGAAAGTGATACTGCTGAGCGTTATCATCATGTATGCTTTCCCTCGTATTGGCAGATGGTTCTTTCGTCGGTATAGTGATGGCGTGATTCAGTATATCTTTGTATTGGCAATGGTATTTTTGGGTGCAGGACTAATGGAGATTGTGGGGATGGAAGGAATATTGGGTGCTTTCCTGACCGGGCTTGTCCTTAACAGATTAATACCTCATGTGTCACCTTTAATGAACCATTTGGAGTTTGTGGGAAATGCATTGTTCATACCTTATTTTCTGATAGGCGTGGGCATGCTGATTGATGTAAACGTGTTGTTTGGCCATGTTGAATCCTTGAAAGTGGCAATTGTCATGATAACTGTTGCATTGTTTGGTAAATGGATTGCGTCATGGCTTACACAAAAAGTTTATAAAATGAAAGCTGTCGAGCGCAAACTTATGTTTGGTTTGAGTAGTGCACAGGCAGCTGCAACGCTTGCAGCCGTATTGGTCGGCTATAAAATTATTCTTCCTAATGGAGAGCGTTTATTAAATGAAGATGTCCTGAACGGTACTATCTTGCTCATTCTGGTAACATGTATCGTAAGTTCATTTATAACAGAACATGCTGCAAAGCGAATTGCTATGAATGGGGTAGAGGTGAATGATGAAAAAAATATAGAAAAAGAATGTTTCCTTATACCGGTGTCGAATCCGAATACATTGGATGGTTTGATGAATCTGGCTCTTATGTTGCGCGATAACAAATTATCGGACGACTTGATTGCTTTGAGTGTTGTGACCGATAGCAATGATTCTACAAAGCAAGAAATGTTAGGAAAAAGGAATTTGGAACGTGCTGCACAAATTGTTGCTTCTGCCAATGTGAAACTCCAAACAGTCAGCCGTTTCGATTTGAATATAACTACGGGAATTGTCCATACCGCAAAAGAGTATGATGTGACAAATATTATTATAGGTTTGCACCATAAAGTCAGTATTGTAGATTCATTCTTTGGGAAGTTGACTGAGAATCTTCTTAAGAATACGTATTTGCAAGTTATGGTGGTTCGCTTTCTCATTCCTGTGAATACGTTACGGCGGATTATTGTAGCTGTTCCTCCAAAGTCGGAATTTGAACATGGTTTTTTAAAGTGGATTGCCCAAATGTGTCGGATGAGTGGCTTGTTAGGATGTCGGGTTCATTTTTATGCACACCCGCAAACGTTAGGATATATTCGTGGATATATCCAAAAGAAGCATAAAGATACTCGTGTGACTTATTCTGAATTGGAAAATTGGGATGATTTGTTAATATTGACAGGAGAGGTCAATTACGATCACTTATTAGTTATTATCAGTGCACGAAGAGGTTCAATATCTTACGATTCTTCTTTTGAACGCTT
Source organism: Candidatus Phocaeicola gallistercoris (assembly GCA_019116145.1). Taxonomy (GTDB): domain Bacteria; phylum Bacteroidota; class Bacteroidia; order Bacteroidales; family Bacteroidaceae; genus Phocaeicola; species Phocaeicola gallistercoris. The sequence continues at coordinate 6,908 of DXCG01000167.1, read as the reverse complement.
ATCGGGACAGATCTCAAAATATTTTAATAATAATAGTATTATGGTACTTTATCCGGAACAAAAAGGAGACCCGGACGAAAGTTTGTCTTTTTCCGATCCGCATGGTTGTTCGGAAGCTCATTATTATGATAAGGTAGGAAACTGGATATATAAATGGTTTAAGAAAAATTCATGAGTGAGAATTCAGAGTGTTGGCAGCAACGGACAGAACTTTTGTTGGGGAAAGAAAAGGCTGAACGTTTGAACCGGTCGCATGTTTTAATAGTGGGAGTCGGTGGTGTAGGAGCTTATGCGGCAGAAATGCTCTGCAGGGCAGGAGTCGGGAGTATAACTATTGTTGATTCCGATCTGGTACAAAAAAGCAACATTAACCGGCAAATATTGGCAATGAATTCAACATTAGGTTGTTTAAAAGTGCAGGTATTGGCAAAGCGTTTGGTTGACATTAATCCTAATGTAAAAGTAGCAGCGTTTCCGATTTATTTGTGTGATGAAGCAATACCTTCTTTATTGGATAATAATCATTTTGATTTTATTGTTGATGCAATTGATACAGTTGCTCCGAAATGCTATTTGATATATCATGCCTTACAGCGTAAAATAAAAATAGTAAGCAGTATGGGAGCAGGAGCCAAAAGAGATATTACTCAAATTCGGTTTGCCGATTTGTGGGAAACCTATCATTGTGGATTAAGTAAAGCTGTGCGTAAGCGTTTACAAAAAATGGGTGTCCGGCAAAAAGTTCCTGTTGTATTTAGTACGGAACAACCAGATGCAAATGCTATTATGCCGGTAGAAGGTGAACCGAATAAGAAGTCGACTGTGGGGACTGTTAGCTACATGCCTGCTGTATTTGGGTGTTATTTGGCAGAATACGTTATCCGTAAAATATAGTGTTATGATTCAATTGGAAAAAATAACAAAAAGTTTTGGCTCTTTACAAGTATTGAAGGGTATAGACCTTACAATCAATAAAGGAGAATTGGTTAGTATAGTAGGTCCGAGTGGAGCAGGAAAAACAACATTGCTTCAGATAATGGGAACTTTAGATAAAGCCGATTCCGGGAATGTCATATTGAATGGGACAGAAGTAAGTGTATTAAAAGAAAAAGAAATGTCGGCGTTTCGAAATAAGGAGATAGGTTTTGTTTTTCAGTTTCATCAATTATTACCGGAATTTACGGCAATAGAGAATGTAATGATACCTGCTTTGATTCATGGGGAATCGATAAGTAAAGCTCAAAAAGGAGCGAAACATATCTTAGATTTTTTAGGACTTACGGACAGGATGTCTCATAAACCGGCTGAACTGTCTGGAGGAGAAAAGCAGCGTGTTGCTATAGCACGTGCTTTAATTAACCATCCTTCGGTGATATTGGCTGATGAACCGTCTGGAAGTTTGGATACAAAAAACAAAGAAGAACTGCATCGTTTGTTTTTTAAGTTACGGGAAGAATTAGGGCAGACATTTGTCATTGTGACACACGATGAACAGCTTGCAGCACAAACAGACCGTACAATTCATTTGGTTGATGGAAGAATTGTTTCTTCAGAAAGTATAGATAAATAATTTTTAAACTCTTATCAGAAAATAAAGAAGTATGGGTCATATACGATTAGGTCGATACAATCAGTTAGAGATTGTGAAAGAAGTTGATTTTGGCGTTTATTTAGACGGAGATGAAGACGGGGAAATATTGCTTCCCAAGCGTTATGTTCCTCAAGGATGCCAGGTAGGTGACATTTTAAACGTGTTCATTTATTTGGATATGGAAGAGCGGTTAGTCGCAACGACCATCGAACCTTATGCGCAAGTTGGCGATTTTGCTTATCTGCAGGTGGCATGGGTTAATCAGTATGGGGCTTTTCTTGATTGGGGATTAATGAAAGATTTGTTTGTCCCATTTCGGGAACAGAAAGAAAAGATGGTAAAGGGAAAGAGTTACCTCGTTTATATATATATAGACGATGAAAGTTTCCGAATTATGGCATCTGCCAAAATAGAGCATTTTTTATCGGATGAATTCCCTGAATATCAAAACGATGAATGTGTCGATATATTAGTTTGGAAAAGAACCGATTTAGGATTTAAGGTAATAGTCGATAATCAATACAGTGGGTTGATTTATAAATCCGATATTTTTCAACCAATATCGGTCGGAATGTCGTTGAAAGCTTATATAAAGCAAGTGCGAGAGGATGGAAAGATAGATTTGACACTTCAGAAAAGCGGGATGGAAAAGGTGGCAAATTTCTCACAAGATTTATATCAATATGTCAAGATGAATCAAGGATTTGTCAGCATGAATGATAAGACAGATGCTGAGCTTATTTATAAGACATTTGGGGTGAGTAAAAAAACATTTAAGAAAGCAGTTGGCGATTTATATAAGAAAAGATTGATTAAGATTGAGCCGAACGGATTGCGTTTGTTGGATAATGGCGATGAAGAGTAGCTTTTTCCCCGATTAGAAATAGGAAAATTCCTATGAAAAGATGGGAACTTTCTGTTGTAGGAGGATTTTTATCCTCCTATTTTTGTATCAGAAGATAAAATTTATAGATTATGAAAACAACAAAGTTTCTATTATCATTGGTTATGATTGGAGTAGCAAGTTTGCTCCCGGTTTCGGCATCTGTATTAGGAGATATTCGTGTCAATGCTCGCTTCCTTACCGATCGTATGGCTTTCGAGTTGGATTTGAACCAGACACAATATAACGATTTGTTTGAGATAAATTTCGATTTCTTTCATGGTGTCGACCCTTATATTGATGCAATGGCAAGGGGAGAAACTCATGCTTTAGAGGCGTATTACCGTTTTTTAGACGAACGAAATGATGATTTGCGCTGGATACTTTCAAGTAGTGTTTATACACGATTTATGGGATTGGAGTATTTTTCCCGTCCTATATATGCGCTCAACAATGTTTGTTATATAAGGATATATAAAATTTATCCGAATCGTTCGTTCTTTTATTTTTCGCGTCCGGTACATTATTTCACTTACAATGGATTACATAGTCGCCGGCATTGTAAAGGAATAAGTTATTATCGAACTCATTATAAAGGTCGTTATCATCATCCTGTATATAAAGGTCATTTCCGAAGTCGTCCCGATTTGAAGAGGAACAATACGGTGAAACATACATCTTCCGGGAAACCCGGTTATCACTTTACACCTGTAGCATCACGTCCTGTGGTGCATCAAGGAAAAGAACCACTGCAGCATCGCACTACAGATAACCCATCGGTTGTGCGTCAGAAGAAAGATAAAGCATCAGTACGGCATGCATCTCCGGTTCGTTCATTGAAAGGCAATGATAAAAAGATACGTGAACCCAAGAAGCAAATCGGTTCATCGCAATCTGTCAGGTCGCATTCTGTTTCTAAAAAGAATGCACAACGGTCTTCAGTGCGCCGGTCTTCGGACGTACGTCCTGTTCGGGAAAGATAAAAATGAAAAGTCGTTTCATCTGCATGAAAAGGGAGTGAAACGACTTATAATATAAGTTCATAGTCGACAATATCCAGCCATTGACCGAATTTCATACCGACTTCTTTGAAATGTGAAACTTTTTTAAATCCTAACCTCTCGTGAAAGGCGCAACTTTCTTTGTTCTCTGCTGTGATACATGCTATTGCTGTATGATATCCTTGAACACGACAAGATTTAATCAGCGCATTCATTAATTCCGTACCAATACCTTTCCCCTGATATTGCTTGGAAAGATAGATCGATGTTTCTATCGTATGCCGGTAAGCTGCTCTTTCTTTCCATTTGTGTGCATAGCAGTATCCTGCAATTTTTCCATCCCTTTCATCGACTAAGTAAGGAAATTCCGATGAGATTTCTGTTATCCTTTGTTGCATTTCTTCAGTAGAAATAGTCTTTGTCTCAAAGGTAGCAGTACTGTTTTTTATGTATTCATTGTAGATACTTGTAATAGCAGAAGCATCATCAATTGTTACTATTCTAATCATTTTATTGAGAGTCTGATTGTAGTTTTTCGGCTAAATACTGTCCTGTATACGATGCACCACATTGAGCGACTTCCTCCGGGGTACCACATATTACAATGTTTCCACCTTTATCTCCTCCTTCCGGACCTAAATCGATAATATAGTCTGCACATTTTATAACGTCCAAATTATGTTCTATAATGACAACTGTATGGCCTTTTGTTATTAAAGAGTTGAAAGCTTCAAGTAGTTTTTTGATATCGTGAAAATGCAATCCGGTAGTTGGCTCATCAAAAACAAAAATGGTTGGTTGTGCTTTTTCAATGCTAAGGTAATAAGCCAGTTTCACGCGCTGATTTTCTCCTCCGGAAAGTGTGGAAGACGATTGTCCCAGCTTGATATAACCTAATCCGACTTCTTGTAAAGGAAGGAGTTTCTTTGCAATCTTTTTTTGTTCATGTTCATTAAAAAACTCAATAGCCTGATTGACTGTCATATTTAAGACGTCGTAAATGTTTTTACCTTCGTAATAAACTTCAAGCGTTTCGTTTTTAAAACGTTTTCCGTGGCATGACTCACATTCCAAAACAAGGTCTGCCATGAACTGCATTTCTACAGTAATGGTACCTTCACCTTTACATTCTTCGCAACGTCCTCCTTCTGTGTTGAATGAAAAAAAGCCGGGGGTATATCCCATTTGTTTGGAAAGAGGTTGGTCGGCAAACAGTTTTCTTATTTCATCGTAAGCCTTTATGTATGTAACAGGATTGCTTCTTGATGATTTTCCAATGGGGTTTTGATCGACAAATTCGATGTCTTTGATCATAGATATATCTCCGTTTAATGAAAGAAATTCGCCCGGCCTGTCGCTTATTTCATCATATTCACGTTTAAGTGCCTTGTAGAAAATATCTCTTACCAACGTACTTTTCCCCGACCCGCTGACACCTGTTACTACAGTCATGACATTTAGCGGGAAGCGTACATTGATTCCTTTTAAATTGTTTTCGCGTGCACCTTTTATTTCTATGAAATTATTCCATGCTCTGTGGCTTTGCGGAAGAGGGATTGTCTCTTCATTTAACAGATATCTGACCGTATAACTTTGGCTTCCGGGTTTTAAATCGTCCATTTTCCCTTGATAAACAATTTGTCCGCCTAACCGTCCGGCTTCCGGTCCGATGTCGATAATATAATCGGCTGCACGGATAATTTCTTCATCGTGCTCAACAACAATGACCGTATTCCCCAGTTGCTGTAATTGCCGTAAGACTTTTATCAGTCGATGTGTATCGCGGCTATGTAGTCCGATGCTTGGTTCGTCTAAGATATAAAGGGAACCTACCAGACTACTTCCTAAAGATGTGGCGAGATTGATACGTTGACTTTCTCCTCCTGATAGAGAATTGCTAAGTCTGTTTAAAGTCAGATAACCGAGCCCGACATCGAGTAAAAAGTTTAACCGGTTATTGATTTCTTTCAATAAGCGGTGGGCGATCGTTTCATCGTGCGCATCTAGTTTTAAGTGTTGAAAGAAATCCTTTAAATGGTCGATAGGCATTTCTACCAATTCGGCGATGGTATGCCCGCCGACCTTTACATATAATGCTTCTTTTTTCAATCTGCCTCCGTGACACGTCGGGCAGGTTGTTTTTCCACGATATCTTGCCAGCATAACCCTGTACTGAACTTTGTATTGATTCTCTTCCAGCATTTTGAAAAAGGAATCGATACATACTTTATCGCGTGGTCCGTGCCACAAATAGTCTTTTTGTTCTTGTGTCAGTTCGTAGTAAGGTGTAAAAATGGGGAAGTCGTGCTGAGGAGCTTCTCGCAAGAATTCATTCAGCCATTCGCCCATTTTTTCTCCTCGCCAGCACATGACAGCTCCATCGTAAACACTTAAAGCACGGTTGGGAATAACCAAGTGTTCGTCTATTCCGATGATTTTCCCAAATCCTTCGCAAGTGGGACATGCCCCTAAAGGGGAGTTAAAAGAGAATAACTGATCGGTAGGCTCTTCGAAAGTTATGCCGTCGGCTTCAAATTTTGTGCTGAACGAATGTATTTCTGTTTTGTTATCAGGAAGGAAAAAACGGAGCAAGCATGTCCCGTCGCCTTCGTAGATGGCAGTCTCGGCTGAATCGACAAGTCGGCTGATAGCATCTTTACTATTGTCGCAACTCATCCTGTCTATCAGAAGATAGACTGTATCATCGGGATTATATTGGTAGTCTTTTATATAAACTGTGTCTCCATTGACTTCCAAGCGGGTGAACCCTTCTTTTAAGTCCATTTGCAGTTGTTCTGCGATTGTGCGTTCATTGCGGGGGACAATAGGAGTCAACACAATATAACGTGTACCTTTAGGGTACGAAAGCATACAGTTTACAATATCTTCCTGATTGTTTTTTTTGACAAGTTTTCCACTGATGGGAGAATATGTTTTTCCGATACGTGCGAATAACAGGCGCAAGTATTCGTAAATTTCGGTGGAAGTACCTACTGTAGACCGAGGGTTCCGGCTGATTACCTTCTGCTCGATGGCAATGGCTGGTGGTATTCCTTTTATCGAATCGCATTCCGGCTTGCTCATTCTTCCGAGGAACTGGCGAGCATACGATGAGAGACTTTCTACGTATCGGCGTTGTCCTTCTGCGTAAAGTGTATCGAAAGCAAGCGACGACTTCCCGGAACCGGATAAACCTGTAATTACAACCAATTTGTTTCTGGGAATATCTACATCGATATTTTTTAGATTGTTGACTTTTGCCCCTTTAATTGAAATATAATTGCTTTCAGTCATTGCGTAAATACAACAGATAAAGATATATGATTGTGGATTGTTTTTTCGACAGGCAAAGATAATAATTAATTTTATATTTCTGTTTCCTGTAAATAAAGAGCATTTTTTATCGGGGGAAAAACAGGAATGGTCTTAAAAT
>DXCG01000166.1 GCA_019116145.1 Candidatus Phocaeicola gallistercoris | reverse complement strand
GGCAGTGGAAAGGCACTGTTGCGTGTCACGCTGATCCGCAACAATGGCGATGAAGTGACGGCATCGCGCATTGTGGAAAAGCCGAATTATACGGTTTCTGAGGATGGAAAAACCTATACAGTGTATAACGCTGAAGGATTGATTGAATGGGCAAATGCTGTCAATGCGTTAGTAAATCAATATTTGGATTTGAATTGCGTTTTAGCAGATGATATAGAAATGCAAGGCAAGGATTTCCCGGTAATATGTAAAGGAAACGGAGGATATGATTGGTATACGGGGACTTTCAATGGGAACGGACATACTATTAGTAATTTGACAATTAATAGCGAGGAAGATTATATTGGTTTCATTAGAAAAGGACAGGATTGTACCGTGCAAGATGTTACGTTTAAGAATTTGAGTGTAACAACTTCTGGAGCTAATGTTGGTGGAATCTTAGGAACTGCCAACGGTTCTACCATAGTGAAGAATTGTCACGTGATAGGAGGAACAATAAAATCTGATAAAGAAAATGGTGCAGGAGGTATGGGAGGTATTATCGGCTTCATTACTTCCGGTGACGTAGAAGTATATGCTTGTTCTTCTTCAGCAAAAATAGAAGGGACCTCTTATCAAGGTCAAGGCGGTATTGTAGGAGATAATGGAGGTACTTATAAATATGAAGGAGGAAAGATAACGGCTTGTTATGCCACAGGTTCTTTCTCTAATTCATCAAGCCAATATGTTGGAGCGATTGCAGGTGGCATAAACTATGGCGAGATAACAGCTTGCTACTGGGATATGGAGGATGTGACTTATGGATATTATAAGAAAACAGATAATGGAAAAGAAGGGGTTAGTGAAGGAAAAATCTCAGATAGTGATTGGGACAGTGCCGTTAGTGCTATGAACACTGCTCTTACTTCTGCTGGCATCAGCGGTTATAAATGGATAAAGAATACAGGCGATGATGCCGGTGTACGCCCGATCGTTGTCCAAACCGCGGATTGATTTCAAAGCAAAACATACATTATTTAAATTTAAAGGGCCTGTAACAGCAGACCCTTTTCTTTTCCCCATACACCCAAAGCTGGGAGAAAGTCCCCTCTCTAGGAATAAATAACTCTCAAATAGTATTTGTTGGCAAACGTTTCATTCTCAAGATAGGAAACGGATTGCCTTGATCGTCGGTATCGTCACGATGGAAAATATGAAATCCCATCCGTTCATAAAACCGTGCGGCATTGGGATTTTGTTCGTTGACATCGACATATTCCACCATCAATTCGTGGAATGCACGTTGCACTAATTCCTTGCCTAATCCTCTGTGGAAATAGTCAGGATGAAGGAAAAGCATTTCTATCTTGCGCTCCTGTATGCCCATAAAACCTACGGGAAGCAAATCGTCTTGTACGACCCACAGCGTTTCAATCTGCCATAAAGATTCCTCAGCTTGCGGGGTCAGGGTGCAGATATCAGCTTTACTCAGGAAATGGTGGCTGGCACAAACAGATGCCTGCCAAACATTCAGTAATCTGCTGATGAGTTTGGAAGTTCTATTTTCTTTTTCAATTGTAGTGATGTGTATCATATTACATATGGTCTAATTTCATATTCAGAAGTTTTAATGATTGTTCAAGCGAAAGTAACAAAAAGCAGAAAGAGGAACAAGGCATTTTTCAAGATTTGTTCTTACCTTTGCGGAAAAATAACAAGAACCTATGCGAATAGACATTATTACCGTTTTGCCCGAAATGCTGGAAGGATTCTTCAACTGCTCCATTATGAGCCGGGCTCAGAAGAAAGGCATTGCCGAATTTCACATACACAACCTGCGCGACTATACATTCGACCGCTACCGGAAAGTAGACGATTATCCATTCGGCGGATGTGCGGGAATGGTAATGAAGATTGAGCCGATAGACCGTTGCATTTCGGCACTGAAAGCCGAACGGAACTACGATGAGGTTATTTTTACGACTCCCGATGGGGAACAGTTTGACCAAAAGATGGCGAACACGTTGTCGATGACCCAAAACCTGATTATCTTGTGCGGGCATTTCAAAGGCATTGATTACCGCATCCGTGAACATTTCATCACCAAGGAAATCAGCATCGGCGACTATGTGCTAACGGGAGGCGAGTTGGCAGCAGCTGTTATAGCCGATGCCGTGGTGCGAGTGATACCCGGAGTGATCTCCGATGAGCAATCGGCACTGTCAGATTCTTCTCAAGACAATTTACTGGCTCCTCCTGTATATACACGTCCTGCAGATTACAAAGGATGGAAAGTACCTGATATCTTGCTTTCAGGACACGAAGCGAAGATACGCGAATGGGAATTCCAGCAATCAGTGGAACGCACCAAACAGCTACGTCCCGACTTGCTGAAATAAATAAAGGAGAAGTCTTAAACTTTCAACTCCTCCCCATCTCCTCCATAAAAGAAGGCATTTCTTTTAAATTCAATCAATTTACTTCCAATGCACCGATAATATTTTTTACCGAAACGAAACCGTGACGGTCGAGGTACTCGTTGATGCCTTCTGCCACTTTTACTGTTATCGCCGGATCAATGAAATTGGCAGTACCTATTTGGATTGCCGTCGCTCCGGCAAGCAAAAATTCTACCGCATCGCATGCATTCATGATTCCTCCCAATCCGATAACCGGAATCTTCACCGCTTTGGCAACCTGCCATACCATACGCAAGGCAATAGGTTTCACTGCCGCCCCACTCATTCCTCCTGTAATAGTAGACAATATCGGTCTGCGCTTTTCTGCATCAATTGCCATACCTAACAGCGTATTGATAAGCGACACGCTATCGGCTCCCGCACCTTCTACCGCACGGGCAATTTCAGTAATGTCGGTCACGTTGGGCGATAGCTTTACGATTAAGGTTTTATGATAAACCTTCCGTACAGCTGATACTACTTCAGCAGCCCCGTGAGCCGTTACACCGAAAGCCATTCCTCCCTGCTTTACATTCGGGCATGAGATGTTCAATTCAATGGCAGGGATGCAGTCCAGCTCGTTGATAATGCTTGCTGTTTCGGCATAATCTTCTATCTGCGACCCCGACACGTTTACAATCATATTGGTACGGATATCCTTAATCTGCGGATAGATATGGTCTACGAAATAGTGCACTCCCTTATTCTGCAAACCTACCGCATTCAGCATTCCCATCGGAGTCTCCGCCATACGCGGATAAGGATTCCCTTCGCGGTGATGCAACGTCGTGCCTTTTACGATGATGCCTCCGATTTTCTCCAAGTCTACAAAATCCTGAAATTCGAGTCCGTAACCGAATGTGCCTGATGCGGTCATTACCGGATTCGACAAGGCTAATTTGCCAATGTTTACACTTAAATCTGCCATAATAATTTCTTTATATTAAATACCGGACCTTCTTTACATACACACACATGACCTTCTTTGGTGTTTTCCACACAACACAAGCAAGCACCTACACCGCAAGCCATTGTATTTTCCAACGATACTTCACACTCGATGCCGTTTGCTGCGGCATACTTGGCAACCGCCATCATCATCGGTTTCGGACCGCAAGTACAAATCAAGTCGAACTTGTTTTCTTTTAATACGCTGTGCATCGTCACATATCCCTTTTCGCCGTAGCTTCCGTCTTCAGTTGTGGTATATACATTGCCCAACGCCTCAAACAAATCTAATTGCAGCAAATCATTTTTCGAACGTGCTCCCAACAAGAATGTCGGTTTGCAACCCTTTTTCAGCAAGGTTTCGCCTAAATACAAGAGAGGGGCTGTACCTACACCTCCACCGATAAGCAAGACTTTCGTTTGGGTATTTTCCGGCAACGAAAAACTGTTTCCCAAAGGCATCACTACATTTACAATGTCACCCTGTTGTACAGTGGCAAGCTTACGTGTTCCGTCGCCCACCAACTGAATCAAAAACCATACTTCGTTCTTTTCACGGTCTACATAATTAATAGAGATAGGGCGGCGCAAGAATGTCGTGTTCGAACCGTCTACCCGAATTTCTGCAAACTGTCCCGGAAGCATTTCAGGCAACGGGGCATCCTGCGTCAATTTCAGCAATACATAGTTTGCGTGCAAACGTATGTTTTCTGTTACTGTCAAATCAAGAATATATTTCTTCATAAAATACAGATAAATCGTTTTTCAGAATACAAATATAGACAAATTAATCCAAAGGATAAAAACAACCATCCGGAAAGTCAAAAGATACGCTTTCACTGCTTAGTCACTCTTTATCCGGTTTGAATATCTGAAAAGTTCCGTTGTCGAAGAAAATGCGTATTTCAGTAATTTTCGGTTGAGGCTTTTCAATATATTTTATCTCTTCGTGCGGCATTTCCTTCGATCTATATTCCATCTTTTTTACTAAATATCCTTCCTTATTCTCTTTATATGCAGACGGCGCATTTCCATCATTTACATCCGATGGCAGTTGAGAAAATAAGTCAACATTTTCCGGTTGTGGAAAAACTTTCTCCATTGTATCTTCTCCATAAAGCAACCAATTTATATTGATATTCGGATACGCTTTATGAATACGCATAACAACATCCAAACTGGGCTTATTCCTTTCGGTTAATATATGCGATAAGGAAGAAGTTGAAATACCTATCTTCTCGGCAAATTCAGCATTGCTTAATCCTGTTTTTTGCATAATTTGCATAATTCGATCTTTCATACACAAATGGATTTTACAGTCTATTCAATTACAAAAGTAATAAAAACATTTCTAATTGTACAATCTTTTATATTACATTTGTTTGTTTACAAAAGTAAAACAAATAATAACTAACCCAATAAAAACAATTGTAAACATGCATTTACAAACCTAAACATTATTATATCTATACTTAGAATTATAAGCACAATATATTGGGTATAAGTAACTTATTATTCAAAACAATACACAAATTGAAGAGATATGCAAAACAGATATTAAAAAACAACCTCACATTTTACAAAAACACTTCGAGAAATCTGATTAAATTATATGATATTCAAGTTATTATATGAGCACATATTTATATGAATATGTATAAGTTGATATAAAACAACCAGCCTACATTTGTAAATAGTACATTTGTATTTTCAATTTATTAAAGTAAATATGCGTCTACAAATCCACCTGTTTAGATAGATTTGTACCGAATTACAAATGTAAACATACAAGGGCATTACATTTGTAAACTATAAAAAAGGAAGTTGTTTAGTGAAGAATGAAGAAAACTAATTCACGAATAAGCTCTCCATCAGAAACAGACGTATTGCCTATGCCTTTCGATTTTGCATCGCATTCGCGGATGGCACTAATTATTTGCATGACTTTCGTAGCTTTAAAATTGCGCATTGCCGAAAGATAATCGTGTGCTTGCCATTGAGACCGCAATCCCAAATGTTTAGCTATTCCTTGCTCTGATTTATCGGGAGCATAATAAGCAAGCATCAGATTGGAAAAAAAATTGAAAATAACAGACAAAGTAAGAGGCAATGGATTATTCTTCGGATTATCTTCCATATACTTTACAATCCGGTTTGCTTTGTCTATATTTTTCTCAACCAGTGCTGTCCGTAATTCAAAATTATTGTAATCTTTACTTATTCCGATATTTCGCTCTATCTGTTCGGGAGTAATACGCCGCTTACCTTCGGGAAGTGTAAGAATAAGTTTATCCAGCTCTCCCACCATACGACTCAAATCGGTACCCACGAACTCAGCCATTATTTCTGAAGCCTTGGGTTCGATATCAACTTGTTTCGCCTTTAAGTAAGAAACTATGAATCCGGGCAACTGCGTATCCCTTAGTTTTTTCGATTCGAACAGCACGCCCAACTTATCGATTTCGGCAGCTATTTTCTTCCGCCTGTCGACAACTCCGTGCTTGTAGCAAAACACCAAAATGGTAGAAAGTAATGGTTTTTGCAGATAGAATCCCAACTGATCTATATTTTTCAGATTTTGAGCCTCTTTCACTACAATGACCTGATGTTCTGCCATCATAGGATATCTTTTTGCCATATTGATAACCGAAGCAATATCTGTATCGGATCCGTATATTACCGTTTGATTGAATTCTTTTTCTACATCAGTCAGAACCGTTCGCATAATCAGGTCTGTTATTTGGTCGATATAATAATCTTCATCTCCCATCAGAAAATAAACAGGTGCATAATGCTTGTTTTTTATGCTACGCACAATCTCTTCGTATGTTATATCTTTCGCCATGATTCTTTCCCGATTATTACCGGACAAACAAAATGTTATCGGTTTCTAATGTTTGTTCTTATAACTTTTTCTAATTTTGCTGTCGAAAATAAATTCTATCCTTGCAAATTTATAAAATGTTGGCATTAAACCTACCATCTTGTCCCGTTAAAATGGTCTGTAAGAACGGGAAAAACTATATCTTCGACCCATTAAGGAGGAAATACGTGGCACTAACCCCCGAAGAATGGGTGCGACAACACTTCACCCACTACTTACTTCACTACAAAGGATACCCGCAAGGACTACTAGCCAATGAGATTCAGATTACACTAAACGGCATGAAAAGACGTTGTGATACCGTATTATACAATCGCGACATGACAGCCCGTATGATAATTGAATATAAAGCACCGGAAATAGAAATCACACAAAGCGTATTCGACCAAATAATGCGTTACAACATGGTTCTGAAAGTCGATTACCTCATTGTAAGCAATGGTATGAATCATTACTGTTGCCGCATGGATTACTCCAATAACTCGTATCGTTTTTTACCGTCCATACCCGATTATAACACTCTGTAACAAAGAGTGGAAAGCACGATGTAAAAGTATAAAATATGTTCATAAAAAAATCTCTTTAGCAAAGCTTTTATAACAAAAACCTTACTAAAGAGATATATCCAAGACACAAAAAGTATCTTATTTCATTTTAATCTGTTTTCACTTTTCGTTTGCCACACCTGCCAAATCCGGGTCTATCATGATACGACCGCAGTATTCGCACACAATAATTTTCTTACGCATACGAATATCCAACTGCTTCTGTGGTGGAATTTTGTTAAAACATCCTCCACAAGCATCGCGCTGTACATACGTAATAGCCAAACCATTCCTCGAATTCTTACGGATACGTTTAAAAGCTTGCAGTAAACGCAGTTCAATATTTGCCTCCAAAGCTTTGGCTTTATCTCTCAATTTTTCTTCTTCCTGTTTTGTTTCAGCAACAATTTCATCGAGCTCGCTCTTTTTAACTTCCAAATCTTTCCCACGTTCTTCCAGTATCTGTTTATTTTTCTCTATTTCCTCCTCTTTCGATTTAATAGATGCAGTATACTCTCTGATGCGTTTTTCGCACAATTCCACTTCCAGGCTTTGGAATTCTATTTCTTTGCTTAACACATCGTACTCGCGGTTATTGCGTACATTATCTTGCTGGGCTTTATATTTCTCAATAGAATTTTTTGCTTTTTCTATTTCAATTTTTTTCCCTGTAACGCTCGATTTCAGTTCGCTAATTTCGTTGTTAATGTTTTCGATACGTGTCTTCAACCCTGTAATTTCATCTTCCAAATCTTGTACCTCAAGTGGAAGTTCGCCTCTTAAAGTCCTGATTTTATCAATTTCAGACAATGTAGTTTGCAACTGATACAGTGTTTTCAATTTTTCTTCTACACTTAAATCGTTAGAATCTTTTGCATCTCTAGCCATAAGTTTACAAATATTTTATAGGATTTGTATTAATGTGTGTTATTTTTATCTCAAGTGCCGGAAATTTATCTTTCAATATCGAATAAATCAAATCTTTTGTATATTGTTCACTTTCATAATGTCCGATCTCGGCTATGAGAATATCGTTTTCATAATTAAAATATTCATGATACTTTACTTCACCAGTTATAAAGACATCGGCATGGCATTTTACAGCTTTCGGCAATAAGAAAGCCCCTGCTCCTCCACATAAAGCAACTTTCTGTATCAATCTCCCATTATAGCGCGAATGTTTTACACATCCTACTTCAAAGAGCTGTTTAATACGTTTCAAGAAATCGCTTTCCGGTGCCGGAGATTCCAGTTCGCCGACAATTCCTGCTCCAACTTGTTTCCATCTGTTTTGCAACGGATATAAGTCGAATGCAGGTTCTTCGTATGGATGAACTTTCAGCAATGTGCGGACAACATCATCCTGCCTGTACACCGGAAAAACAGTTTCTATGCGAATTTCTTTTTCTTCGTGTAAGGAACCTTGTTCTCCGCAAAACGGATGTGTGTTTTTTCCAGCCCGGAATGTTCCCATCCCTTCTGTATTATAACTGCACGAGTCATAATTGCCTATACATCCACATCCTGAGTCGAATAAAGCATTTCGCACATTTTCTGCATATTTCACAGGTACATACGTAACCAATTTCATCAGCATATTTTCTTTAGTATCCAATATGCAGACATTCTTCAGTCCTATTTTTTCAGCTATTTTGTAATTGACCCCTTGAAAAGCATTATCGAGATTGGTGTGCATAGAATAAATGACTATTTCATTTTTGATAGCATTTATTATGCAACGTTCCACATAATTTTTCCCACTCACCGATTTATATCCTTTGAATATCAACGGGTGATGAGAAATAATCAAGTTATACCCCAAGGCAACAGCCTCGTTTACTACAGCTTCGGTTACGTCTAAACACAACAAAGCCCCTGTAACCTCCGCGTCTGTCAATCCTACTTGCAATCCGGCATTATCGAAATCGTCTTGCTAAGGCAGAGGCGCGAATATCTCAAGGGCATTTAAAACTTCCTTAATTTTCATGTGTCGCGAAAATTTGCATGCAAAGATAGAAAAAATTTATCATTCACAATACATAAGTTTCCTCTTTTTCCATCTTTCCGGCATTATAGAATAGCAACATCATGTAAATAAAGTCAGCTATTTTGTTCTTCCAGTATAGCCAATGCCTTGTCGAGTACAGTTGTATCGTCAAGCATAACCAATCCCCCATCCGGTCCCGGTTCCAAATGAATTCCCACACTTTTTCCTTCCTTGAAATTATGTCCACCAAAGAAATTGCGAACAGTTTCCACACTCAAGTTCAGTTCATCGGCTATACGATGCATACTTCCTTCTGGCAAAGAATCTTTTATTTTACGAAGTTCGTTGAATGTTATAGCTCTATTCATAGTAATCTCTTTTTTTAAAGTTAAACAACATTTATCTCAAATCACGATATAAATATACATGATTAAAATGAATAAACAAAAACAACAGGGGATTTTTTTCTTTTTAATGCTATCTAAAACCAGTTTACTTTTGACGTAACCATAGCAGCTACAACAGCGTAAAAATAAGTCAACAGTAAAACAAAATATAGTCCACCGATATCACTGGTTTCATATCCTGTAGAAGTGTATTGGCTGGATATGTAAACAGGAGCCTGAAAATACCTTCGCTGTATCCAGTGATATAAGCCATAAATAAGACATGCAATGACACATCCGGCAAAAGCACCACACAATATATCGCCCGGGTAATGGACTCCTAAATAAATTCTTGAATACGAAGGAATAATAGCCCATACAAACATCAATATGGTCAGCCATTTATTGCGAACCAACAATGATATAAACATAGCAACTGCAAAAGTATTTGCTGCATGGCTGGAAATGAAGCCATATCTTCCTCCCCTATACCCATTGACAATATCGACAAGATACATTATTTCTGGGTCTTGTGCTGGTCGATACCGGGCAAAAAGAGGTTTGCACAATCCGGAAGCAAACTGATCGGCACATGTAATAACAAGTGCTATGGCTACTATAATAATAAGTCCTTGAGGAAGTTTGTTATTTTTTAAAATGATATACAACAACATAATTGCTGCAGCAATCCATGTTTTCGTGTCGGACACAATCCACATAAATCCGTCCCAAAACAAAGAATCGCTTCCATTCAGTGCCAACAGCACTTGTTTATCGGTTGCTATAAGTTGTTGTATATCAATCATTAGAATATTTGTATCAGATCAGTTCGATAGAAGATGCAGGAAGCCATCCCTTCTTTCCATCCTCCAATCGTATTTCTTTCCATTCTTTCATGGAGTTGTCGTCTATATATACTTTCGTGCCTTCGTGCAGTACGAACAAATCGGTTCCGCTCTCATTAGGAGTACTTTTTACCGTAATAGAAGGAGACATCACAATAGCCCCCGTCCGTTCTACCAACTTTTCTTTTTGTTTACTTGCACACACATTGGCACATATTGAAACGGTCAGGCATATCACAGCAACGATGAATCCTATTTTTTTCAAAATCAGTTTATGCCCGAAAATATAAAGCGACAATCCTATCAGCAACACAATAAAAGCCCCGATACCTGTTACAGCCCATTGGCTCTCTCCCATCCAGTTGACTAAATTTTTTCCCCAAGTCACGATGAACACTTCGCTTGTAGGAATCACCTTATCGACGGTTTTACTTTTTGCCATATCCAAATTAAAACGAATATCCGCATCGTTAGGACGCAACAGCAGTGCCCGTTCATAATTCAGAATAGCTTTTGCTACATTTTCGGTCTTATAGTAACTATTCCCAAGGTTATAATAAATGTCGGCCGATTCGCCTTCATTTTGTAATATCGCTTCATATTGCTTTATAGCCTCTTCGTATTGATTTTTTTGGTAAGCACTGTCGGCATCGGTTTTAGTTGTTGCTGCCATTGCAAATTGGGTCAGTCCAAAAAAGATTAGAATAACAGACAATCTTTTCATATATAATTTCCTCATGGTCTTAACGTTTTATACTGTTTTCCATTTTACTAATAATATTAACTGAAGCCGTATAGACTTTATCCATTGCTTCGTTTTCATTACCGGGAGCATAACGTGCCAATTCACATTCGTTCAATGCATCGATAAACTCTTTTATCAGCAATGCATCTACCCCATATTCAGATAATTTCGACTCTATATTATCTTTCGAAAGTTGTGAAACCGGGATATTCAGTTTATCGCTTATATACCCCCACAATGCTTTCAATATTTCATCGTAGAATTCGTTTTTCTTATTTTCAGACAAAAGTTTTCCTGCCAATTTCAATCGTTTCGTTGCTACTTTGTTTGCTTTTTTATTTTTCATTTTAACGATGTTCGCATTTTCGGCAGCCTGACGATGGAAAAATACAATCAGGATTATGAAAATCAACAGCGGAACAATGTACCACAAACAGTAAGCCATAGTTCCATAAAAGAAATTTCCTTTCTGTTTCAGCGAAGTGTCTCCCAGTTTAATGAAACGGATATCCTGCCCCAACACCTTTACACTTTCCTTGCTTGTAAAGTTGGCGACCACTTGATCGGCATTACCTTCACCTTTTGCCACTTTCAAGGTATATGAATCCGATTTCAACGTCTTATACGTTTTCGTTTTCAAATCGAAATAAGTAAATTCGATGGCAGGAATTGT
>DXCG01000165.1 GCA_019116145.1 Candidatus Phocaeicola gallistercoris | reverse complement strand
ACAAAAGGGGCGTCCTCGCCTTTGACGATAAATTTACTGAATATTTTTGCCATTAGCACAGCCAGTACAATTCCAATGGCATATATGGAGAGTAAGACCAAGCTTGCTTGGCTTGGAAAGAAAGCTCCAATCAAAACTAAATAAATAGGTAGTCGTGCGCTACATGACATCAGTGGGTTAATAAGCATGGTGACAAGGCGTGCTTTGCGGCTTTCTATAATTCTCGATGCCATGATAGCCGGTACATTGCAGCCAAAACCCATAATGAGTGGAATAAAAGATTTTCCATGTAATCCCATTTTGTGCATGATCTTATCCATGATAAATGCAGCACGTGCCATGTATCCTGAGTCTTCCATAAAGGAAATGAAAATGTATAGCAACAAGATGTTCGGCAAGAAAACAATCACTCCTCCCACACCTCCGATAATACCGTCGATGATTAAATCTTTCAAAGAGCCGTCGGGCATGTAGGTTTGGACTAAATTTCCGATTTGTCCGACCAACCATTCTATCCATTCTTGTGGGTAAGCACCAAATGTAAAGGTACATTCGAACATGATGTATAGGAAGATGAAGAAAATAGGAAATCCCCATATCCTGTGGGTTACAATATGATCGATAGCTCGTGTGAGCATTTCCGGGTTTGTATTCTTTTCGGTATAGGTCTCACGCAATGCTCCCGAAATGAATCCGTATTTCGCATCGGTGATAGCTTGCTCGCTGTCTTCCTGAAGGCTTTGTTTTATTCTTTCTGCTTCTTTGTTCCTTATGTGTATTATTTCCTCACCATTAGGCAGATTGGCTATCACATGTTGTTCTATGTCTTTATCGTTTTCTAATAATTTAATAGTTAAAAAACGGGTGGAATATTTGTAACGGATATTTTCATTTTTACATATTTCCTTTTTTATGGCTTCGATGGAACGCTCCAGTTCCTGACCATGATTGATGTGGATATGCCGGATATAACTGGTTCCGTTTATTTCATTGGTTTCGTGTGTATGGTTTACAAATTTGTGGTCGGGGACATATTTATCGTGCCATTCCCTGAATTCTTGCATGACTTCTTCCTGATTTTTTTGTCCGATAAAATCGGCTCCTTCATACAATTCGATAATGACATGAAACAGGTTGTCGATGCCTTTTCCTGTCCGGCTAACAGTTGGGACGATAGGAACTCCTAACAAATGTCCTAACGCTTTGTAGTCGAGTGTATTTCCGCTGTGTTGTAAAGCATCGTACATATTTAAGGCAACAACCATTCGCACGTTCATGTCGATAAGTTGGGTAGTCAGATATAAATTACGTTCAAGATTGCCTGCATCGACAACATTAATGATGACATCGGGAGTCTTTTCGATGATATGTTTTCGTACATAAAGTTCTTCCGGACTGTATGCCGATAATGAATATGTTCCCGGCAAGTCAACAAGCTGAAAAGAATATCCTTGAAATTCAAAATGCCCGACTTTGGCATCGACTGTTACTCCACTATAATTACCTACATGCTCGTGCGATCCGGATGCGACATTGAATAGGGATGTTTTTCCACAATTGGGATTTCCTACTAAAGCTACATTTATGGTGCGTCTTTTACCTTGTGCTATCGATTTTAAGATACTTTCGGTGATAGGTATATTTTCTGTTATCGGAGTTTGTAAAGGGGTTTCTTCTTTTATATTCTTAGCTTCTTCCTCACTGACGATTTCAATCATAGATGCTTCTTGCCTGCGCAGTGAGATTTCATATCCCATGATTTTGTACTTGATAGGGTCTTTTAACGGAGCATTTAGGAGGACTTCTACTGTTTTTCCTTTGATGAATCCCATTTCGATGATACGTTTGCGGAAACCTCCATGTCCTAACACTTTTACGATAACCCCTTTTTCGCCAGTTTGTAAATCCGATAATTTCATAATGCTTATTTAATTTGCCGCAAAGATATAAGATTGGAGGTTGTTGTACAAATTATTTAGATTGTTTTTAAATAAAAGGTTTTAATTAAGGTCGAAATGGTCGGTTGAAAAGGCGGTGTTATTTCGCAGGAGAAGCGGTGGAAAAAATAATATTTCTCAGCTTGTTTAAGGGAATTTGTCTTGATGTTTTTTTATTATCAGCCTGTTTTTAGAAGTTTGTTTTCGGAAGATATAAGCATTTGCCGTTTTAGAATAGGCGGAAAAATGTTACTTTTGCAGCAAATTTGTATAAAATAAAAACATTTTTCAAGAGAATATAGCATGGGAACAACAAAAGGACATCCAAAAGGATTGTATTTATTGTTTGTGACTGAGATGTGGGAGCGTTTCAGTTACTATGGAATGCGTGCATTGTTTATGCTGTATATGGTACAGGCTTTATTGTTCGATAAAGAAACGGCATCGCAGATATATGGAAGTTATACAGGATTGGTTTACCTGACTCCGTTGATTGGAGGTTATATTGCCGACCGGTATTGGGGAAACAGGCGGTCGATTGTTGTAGGGGCATTGACAATGGCTTTCGGACAGTTTTTGCTGTTTCTCAGTGCCTGCTATTTCAGTGAAATGGAACTGGCTAAATGGTTGATGTTTTGTGGATTGGGTTTGCTGATATTGGGAAATGGTTTCTTTAAGCCTAATATATCAACCATGGTCGGTCATTTGTACACAGCCGATGATACACGGAAAGATTCGGCATTTACAATTTTTTATATGGGGGTGAATGTGGGTTCTACCATCGCCCCGTTGATATGCGGGCTTGTTGGAAATACAGGACATCCGGAAGATTTCAAATGGGGATTTTTGTCGGCATGTATCGGGATGTTACTGGGAGCGTTTGTTTTTCAGTTATTTAAAAACAAGTATATCTGCGATCCGGATGGTAACGCTGTAGGTGTTGCGCCGAAGAAAAAAGAGCTGCAAGTTGTATCAGCACCGGTTTCTTCTGAAAAAATCTGGCGAGTTTCTTCGATGGTGGCAAGTATTGTTGTATTGACATTGCTGTTTTCTGTAAATTGGCAGGCTGAAGGTTCCGGATATTTTGCCGGAGCCGATTGGATAGGCTCGTTGATCTATGCTACTACGATTGTTATTCCATGTTTTATTATTATAGATAAGTCTCTGACGCGTGTGGAAAAAATACGTATAGGTGTAATTTATATTATAGCCTTTTTTGTTATTTTCTTTTGGGCAGCATACGAGCAGGCTGGTGCTTCGCTTACTTTTTTTGCCGATGAGCAGACAGACAGGCATATCGGGAATTGGGAAATGCCGGCGGCTTATTTTCAATCGTTCAATCCGATTATGATTGTTGTATTGGCACCAGTTTTTGCAAGTATATGGTCTTTCCTTGGAAGACGCGGTCTTGAGCCCAACTCTCCTTGTAAACAGGCGATAGGTTTGCTCCTGCTGGCATTGGGATATTTGTTTATTGCTTTTGGGGTGAAAGACGCTGTTCCCGGCGTTAAGGTCAGCATGATGTGGCTGACAGGCTTGTATCTTATTCATACTATGGGTGAGTTGTGCCTTGCACCCATTGGCTTGTCGTTGGTTTATAAACTGTCTCCGGTACGTTTTTCTTCACTGCTGATGGGAGTATGGTATCTTAGTACTTCGGCTGCCAATAAGTTTGCCGGTATGCTAAGTGGATATTATCCGGAAAAAGGGATTGCAAGATCGTTTTTGGGATATCAGATTGAAAATTTATACGATTTCTTCATGTTGTTTGTCTTTATGAGTGGAACAGCTGCTGTTATTTTGTTTCTATTGTCGGGCAAGCTGCATAAAATGATGAAAGGTATAGAGTAGAAGAATATAGATACAGGAAATAAGAATGTTCCATAAACAAGAAACCCGGCTCGACACATGGTGGTCAGCCGGGTTTCTTGTAAATATTGATTCTTTATTATAGCATGTTCTGTTTTTGATAGGTGATTATTTTGCAACGCGCTCCAGCCATCTTACCATCGATAACATAACGATCATTGAAATGCCTGTTGCAGCAACGAAAACTAACCAACATGCCCAAATAGGAACACTGGTATAAAGTAATCCACCAATGAATAGCAAAGAGTTTCCTACAGCAGTGGCTGCCAGCCAACACCCTTGCATTAAACCCTGTAAATGTGGTGGTGCTACTTTAGATACAAATGAGAGTCCGAGTGGTGATATGAATAATTCGGCTACAGTAAGGATAAAATATAGTCCGATCATAATCCACGGGGTTACACGAATTGCATCTATTTGTTCGGCAGACATGGTAGATAATACATCTTTTGCAGGCAATGTTAAAGAGAAAATCATTAAGAATAAATAAGCTAAGGCTGCAATACCCATACCAATTGCTATCTT
The DNA here is from genome assembly GCA_019116145.1 of Candidatus Phocaeicola gallistercoris. Taxonomy (GTDB): domain Bacteria; phylum Bacteroidota; class Bacteroidia; order Bacteroidales; family Bacteroidaceae; genus Phocaeicola; species Phocaeicola gallistercoris. Next base: position 30,487 of record DXCG01000165.1, on the reverse strand, counting down.
CATTGGGGTAGAAGGTTCTTTTCCTTTACGTTTCAAACTGCCGAATAACCACATGATGATTGGGGTTAAGAAAACAACAAAAAATGGGTTTACAGCTTGGAAAATTTCAGCTCCTTTTATTTGTGTGAAGCCTAAATCGATATTGATGATGCTCAAATCGACATAATCGCGGGCAAAATATGTTAAAGAATATCCATTTTGATGGAACGATAACCAAAAGAAAATAACTATGCCGAATACAGCAAACAGAGCATAGATGCGTTGACGAATTTCTGTCGCATCGATTTTAATCTCTTCTTTACTAAGTTCGTTTGTCGTGTTGTTTTTCGTCTCGGTTGCTTTTTTACCCGGATCGGGGAATTTGGCTTTATTTCCTAAATAGATAGCCAATGAGATTAACATGGCAATAATTGCAGCCATAAAAGCAAAATGGAAACCGGTATTGAATGCATCAAGGTAGGAAATGCAGAAATCATCAATGCTGTTATAGTCGAATCCATTTAGTGAGACTTCTTGAGAGAGGGTATGTAAATTGTCCAATGCTTGGGCGTTCATACCGTTTTCACCTTGCTCCAAATATAAATGACATAGCTCCGGTAGTGTGGCATTATAGTCGAAACCTTTTAATTTCAGCCACCAGTTACGAACACCAATGGCAATAAATGGTGCAAATACTGCACCTACATTGATAAACATGTAGAATATCTGGAAACCGGCATCACGAAGCGATGTGTACTTTTTATCATCGTACATCTGTCCGACTAAGGCTTGCAGGTTGCCTTTAAATAAACCGTTCCCGAAAGCAATGACTGCCAATCCTATGCAGGTGATTGTAAGCAAGAAAGGCAAACGTGAACTGTTTGTCGATACAGGAGTAACGGTTGGCCATGCAATGATGACATAGCCAATTGCCATCATGATGAGCCCGACCATAATGGTTCCTTTAAAATTTTTTGTTTTATCTGCAATGATACCTCCTACAAGGGCTAAAATGTAAATGGAGGCATAAAAAGCAGAATAAATATATCCGGTTGTTGTTTCCGATAAACCGAATTTTGCGGAAATGAATAGGGTCAAGATAGCCATCATGATATAGAAGCCGAAACGTTCTCCCATATTGGCTAATGCCGCTGCTATCAGACCTTTTGGATGTTTGTTGAACATAAATGAATGAAGATTTAATGATTAATAATTATTGATGTTATTTTAATATTTCCATGTTGAAGGGGGAAAAATCTTTTTCTCTACATTTGTGAAAGAAATAATCGGTTATAAATTTGCCATAAATTGATACAAAATGGGTATCATGAATGCCGTTGTTCGGTTCAAAGCATGCGTCAGGCAGCATGTTTTTATCATGTAAAATGCAACTTATTTCGTATGGAACGACATTTTCGTTTACATAAAAAAGAATAGAATATTTCATTGCTTCTTCTTGATTGTAGAAAGAATTGTCGACCGATTTGATACATTCACAAAATTGGGTTTGTATGTAAATGCCATCATCGGGTGTGGCTATCAGAATGAGACCATGTTCTGTTTCATGGATTGGGATGTCTGACTGAGATTTAAGATTTAAGTGTAATTGAGATTGCAGGAAATCGTTCATCTCTTTTCCCGATTTGAAGAAAGCAAACATGTTACCGTTTGTTACTTTTATGAATGATTGGAAGATGTGTTGTGCATTGGTTTTGTTTAACTTCAATTTCTCTTCATCGATGTATTGTTGTAATTTCTCATCGAGAATGCAGTGCATTAATGATCCACATTGCCACCAGCAGTCTCCGTAATAAATTAGGGAACATAACAATACGCTTTGGTTAGGTTTTCTGTCTTTGATGGAATCAAGGTTGACCGATTCTTTTTGAATAGTTATTTTTTCATTTGAAATTAAATTTTTGACATATAGGAATTTTTCATCTTCGTTCTCATAAAAAAAGAACTGACTGTCTAAAGGTTTTACTTTTTCAAATAGTTCATGATTGTTTGTGCATTTCCATAAAGATGCCAGCCATTCATAAGAGTGTAGGGACAATAAAGATTTTCTTCCTTTTATTAAATATTCCATTCGTAAGCCATATAGCTGGATAGATAAAGTGTCTTTATCGTATTCGGAATCGTTGAATAATGTTTTAGCTTCTTCCTGAAGTTCATTCAGATTTTCGATATTTATATAACAATAATAGTGAAACCATTCTAATATCTCCCTATATGCAAAAAAGTCATCTTTACCAAAGTTGGGATTGCATAATAATGATTGCATTTGTTTGTTCTCGGGAGCAGTTTCGTAGGCTTCATCAATTATTTTGTAGATTTCGGAAGCTGCATATTCTAATATTTCATTTTGGGGATGAATGATTTTCTCGTCGCGCAAAAGTGTTTGAATATGGTGCCATAATATGAAACGGACATCTTCGGTATTGATGTCTCCACGAATATAATTTTCATTTGGTGAAAAAAAAGGCAAATAGAAGCCATATCTTTTGTGACATGTGTCGATAAAAGTTGTCCAAATGCCGGTTTTAGAAATAATGTCTTCAAACCATGCTGCAATACAAAGGCTTGTAAATCGCATGTTTGTATCGTTTTTGAAAACATCAACATCGAATAAAGTCTGTAAGCATGCATAAATTTTATTAGCAATGTTAGTATAAAACAGATCAATTTCATTTGATGATGTATAAGGATGAAGCTCCATCCATTCTTTTACATATATCTTTTTCATAAGAAGTCTGTATGTTTTACCTCATTTATGCGGTAAAGATACAATTTTCTCTTCTAATTTCAGAAAAACATCAAGGGCTTTTTGTCTGATTGTTTATAACTATACTAATATGACGATGACTTCTTTGGCACCGTGTGCTCCCATAACAAGTGCTTGCTCGATGTCTGCCGTTTTTGAAGGACCGGAAATGAAAACACCATATCCGTATTTGCCTGTATCGATGCGTGTGTATGCTTCATGCATATTGTTGACCAATTTATTTTTGTCGACTAAAATTACTAATGCTTCCGATATGAAATAAATGGCACGTTGTTCTACATCTTGTTGAATCCAAACTGCACCATTTTCGCAAACTCCAAAACGACCGTTGATTATGGCAACATCTGTTCCGTCTAAATCAGCAGAAGAAGCTACATCGTCTGGATGAAATGTAGCACAAGTTATTGTTTGTTTTTCTCCGTTACAAGTCAAGTCTTTTATTTCCGATGCAATACGTTTTGCAGTAGGATATAGATTTTTAATGATATCGTCTATTTTTTCTCCTTCTAAAATAATGGCATGTCCGCCAGCCTCTTCTAAGGTTTTGCAAAATTGTTTTGTTTTATTTGGATAAGTGATAGCTTCTTTTTCTAATGAAGTTATGTCGGGCTTTTCGTAACGAACTCCGGTGTTACGACGAATGTTCTGCAAAATATCTTCTCTACTACTCATTTTATTTTTCCTTTTTTCCACATTTCTCTGAAACTTTCTTTAGCAAATCTAGGCATTTCGTGTTCTTTTCCCCAATTATTTAACTTATTATATAATATCCATCTTGGGAAAGAGTTAATGAAATGAGCTTCTTTTAAAACCTTGTTAAATAAATTAGGTCGTTTGGTTAAAAAAGCCATTCCATAAGAAATGGCACGCTTTTCAGAATTTGCCACCCCTAATGATTGAAGTGTTTGTCTCCATGCATATATTTGATCTGCAAGGTCTACTTTGGCAGGACAGATGTTTTGGCAAGAATAGCATAATGAGCAAGCCGAAATATTGTCATAATAGTGTAAAGGAGCTTTTAGCATACCTAAGTTGATGCCGATGGGACCAGGTATAAAATAAGTATATGCATAGCCACCCGAACGGCGATAGACAGGGCATGTGTTCATGCATGCTCCGCATCGTAAACAATTTAATGTTTTAAGATGTTTAGGATTACTTAAAATTTGGCTTCTCCCATTATCTACGATAATAATATGAAGTTCTCCTCCTTTGCGTGGTTTTCTGTAATGAGATGTATAAGAAGTTATAGGTTGACCAGTTCCGGAACGGGCTAATAGTCTGGTAAAAACACCTAAAGAAGCTCTGTCTGGAACAATCTTTTCTAGACCGAAAGCTGTAATTTGAAGTTTCGTTTGTGATGTTCCCATATCTGCATTGCCTTCATTGGTGCATACAATACATTCTCCTGTAGAAGCAACTGCGAAATTAGCTCCGGTCATGGCAGCATCAGCTTCGATGAATTTATGACGGAGGTTTCTGCGAGCTGCATGTGTTAGGTATGTTTGGGCGTTATTCTTAGGTTCGGTTCCCATTTCTCGTCTGAACAAATCTCCAATTTCTTCTTTTTTAATATGGATAGCAGGCATTACAATATGACTTGGGCGTTTATGCATTAATTGTAAAATGCGTTCTCCCAAATCACTTTCTGTTACTTCAATGTTCTTTTCTTCCAAATATTCATTTAATCCACATTCCTCTGCAAGCATTGATTTGCTTTTGATAAAATGTTTTACGTTGTGCGATTTTAGAATATTATAGATAATAGAGCAATATTCATCCGCGTCTTTTGCCCAATAAACATGGGCACCATTAGCGAGTGCATTCTTTTCAAATTCTTGTAATAAAGTATCTAAATGGCTATTACTGTACATTTTTATTGAACACGCCATATCGCGTAAACGTTCCCATTCAGGGATTTGTCTGCTCATTTTATCTCTTTTATCTCGAACCATCCATAACGTTTGGTCGTGCCATGCTGCCATTTTTTGATTTTTTAAAAACTTTTCTGCAGCGATTGAATGTTTTGTACTCATAGTCCCGATGCTAAGATTTGAATTACATGAATTGTTTTAATGGATAGCTTTTCACGTTCTATAATTCCTGTTTGATGCATTAAACAAGAACTGTCTGCTCCAACAATATACTCTGCTCCAGTATCAATATGTCGTTGAATTTTATCACGTCCCATTTGTCCGGAAACCGCATGTTCTTCTATTGAAAACATTCCGCCGAATCCACAACATTCATCACATCGCTCAGGCTCGACAATTTCGATATCTTTTACTAACGATAATAAATTGTGCAATTTATTATAATAAGGAATATTAAGCTCAGACGGTGATGAGAGATGTAATAACCGGACACCATGACAACTATTCTGAATGCTGACTTTATGTGGAAAGACAGCCGATAGTGATGTTGGTTTTATGATATCGTGTATGAATTCACAAATTTCATATGTTTTCTTTTCACAAAAGCATCGGTGTTCCTTTTTATTAAGCAACTGGTCATAATGATCGCGGATAAAGGCCACACAACTTGCAGATGGACCTACAACATATTCATAGTTATTGAATATTTCATCAAAATGCGAAGCTAAGTCATTGGCTTTATTTTCAAATCCAGCATTTGCCATAGGCTGTCCACAGCATGTTTGATTTGATGGATAATCTACATCAATACCTAAGTTTTTTAGTAATTTATAAGAAGCTATTCCTACTTCCGGATACACAGCATTAATATAACAAGGTATAAATAGTCCTACTTTCATATCTGATTTTATCGTTTACATCTCTTATTCCAACAAAATTAGAAGTATTTGTTGAATTTACGAAATAACAATCAATAAAAATAATGCACGCACCCCGCGAATCGCTTCGCAGGGTGCGCCCAACTAATAACTAACTTTTACTTTTGTGGTTTACGTAATTTCATATGACTAACACTGCAAAGATATGCTGTATGGTTTGTTTGTACAATACCTAAAATAGGGTATTTATGCGAGGATGATAATTATAATGTCATCTTTACTTCTCCCAATTCCACCAATTTGTTTACAATTGCATAAATGGTAAGTCCTGCGGTAGAGTGTATTTGTAATTTTCTTGTAATATTCCGTCGATGAGTTATTACCGTATGTACTGAAATATATAGTTTTTCGGCAATTTCTTTGTTGGTCATACCTTTTACAATGCATCCGATGATTTCTTTTTCTCTTTGGCTTAAGGTTTCTTGATCGAGGTCTTCTTCTGTAAAGTTCATTAATGATGCAATTTTCTGTTCTAAGATATCCATTGTATCGAACAAGTTGATGTTCCCATCGTAATCTTTTAATTGAGTAGCATCAACAAAAGTACAAAGTAAAGCCATTATTTTTATATCCAATTGCGGATAGTTGTTTTTAAAGTTAGTAATATCGAACCATCCTTCAAATTGCGGGTTGATGATCAATATCTGTGGGCTATGTGCTTCCAGACAGTGTAGAAGTCCTTCTTTCGATGTGATTTCTATGGTATCGATATTTATATCTGATAATCGTTTCAAGACAGAGACTAATCCATTGCGTACGATAACAGAAGTTTCTGCAATAGCAATCAATATCGTTTTTTCTGAATTCATTTTACCTCCTTTTCCAGTTCCATAATAGCAGGAACGAATAAGTAATCTTCTACCCGGTTGTGTGAAGCCAAATCTTCTTCACAACAGAAAATGTCGAATAGCGTGGCATTTAATAGCGGATTGTCGCTATCGGTCGGATAATATTTTATGATGATGTTTTTCAGTTCGGTGAGTTTTGCATTTATCTGATCGTGATTTCGTGCAAAGACACTAATGTTGTATGTTGTCTGATGTTTTCCGTTCAGGAGATTACGAACGTATGTAAAGACCTTTTCATTTTCATATTCCATGTGTTTCCTTACTTCGTTTACATAATCATCGAAGAATTGTAAGATTAAGAAAGCTACTTGATTCTCAGAAGAACAATTGATGGCTTCTATTAATTTTTTACGAATTGTAGGAAGTTGAAAATCAAGGAAGTATGAGTGGGCGTTTTGCAAATAGTCCATTAGTGTATGTATGGAAAGTCCTTTGACATGATCTTGCATCCGGTTGTTTTCTTCAGTTAAAAAGTTGACAACTGTTAGAAATGTAGTGCAATCTACATTGTGCATTTCACATACTTCTTGAACTGTTTTGTCACCAAATCCCAATGATATTCCAAAACGGCTTAAGACTTGTAATAAGGTATAATTTTCACAAATCAGATCACTCATTTTATCAGAGGGTTTAAATACCTTCAACTTACACATAGCAATTACAGATTTCATATTTTTCCAGTTACAAAGTAATTCAATTTATAGAACAGATACAATCCCTATTTGTAGGTATATTCTGTTTTTTTGAGGGGGGGTAAGACTATCAATTTTCATAAATCCCGTCTTGTTTCCATGTTTGTGTATTAAAAAAGAGGTTAAGAATAGGAGCTTTCTGGCAATTTTTATTTAAAACCAGATACCCGTAGGATAATGATTCGTCGTGTGTTGGGGGTGATGCTATATCGGTTGTCTATTCGTTCGTTGACCAACCATATAATATTATCTCTTTCGCAAACCACATATTGATTTTCTTTTTCAAATAAGGAGTATTTACGGTCGCGTAAATAATTGCGTACTTTTTTGAAATGTTTCATTCCCAATGGCATGAAGCGGTCGCCCGATTTCCATTTCCGTAATGTTAACGGAATTTGAACCTTATCAGCATCTATGCATGCTACTGTAGCATCTTTGGGTATGATAAATGAACTGTCGATTTCTTTTATTTCAGTATGTAGTGTAAGATGCGGAGTAGGGGTTTGCGAGTTGCGTGCTTGGATGTATAAGTAATTGCGGTCGCGCAGTAATGTGTAATTGTCTGAATGGAAAAGTTTTCCACATACGTTTGTCAATAAGTTACGGTATAAATCTTTTATTTGCGCCGTATTGAATCCGTATGGACGTAATAATTCAAACAAAACAGTTTGCGGTGCTGTTTCAATGAGTAATTGAGCTATGTCGAAGCAGTTTTTTTCTTTCATGACACGTTTGCATGCTTGATCAATGGCTGTATGATAAATAGCAGACACGTCGGCAAGTCGTTGTGTCGTTTCTATAATTGTTTCGGAAACAGAAGGATTAATTTCCTGTAGCATTGGAATAATGTGCAGACGTAACTTATTGCGGGTAAAATTGTCTTCAAGGTTGGAACTGTCGGTTACAAATGTTTGTCCGATGGATTGCAGGTACGTCATAATATCTTTCCGGTCGATACATAACAATGGTCGTACAATTGTTCCATTCTTTGGTTTTATCCCTTGCAATCCATCTATCCCGGTTCCCCTGATAAGATTCAGTAAAAAAGTTTCAACTGCATCGTCACGATGATGTGCCACTGCTGTGACTTTTGCCATATATTGTTTGCGGATGTCTTCAAACCACTTATAACGCAATTCACGAGCAGCCATTTCGAGTGATATTTTTTTTGTGGCAGCATAGTTTAGCGTGTCGAAATGAATAACCTGCAAAGGAGTGTCAAGTGCTTCGCACAAAGAGCGTACAAATTTTTCGTCCCGGTTCGATTCTTCTCCTCGTAGATGAAAATTGCAATGGGCGGCGATGCATGAATACCCGTTATATAATAATATCCGTAATAGTGCGACAGAGTCGGCTCCTCCACTTAAAGCAACCACTATTCGATCTTGTCGGGTAAACAATTGTTTTTCTTCAATGTAATGAATAACTTTTTGTTCTAACATTTGGCAAACGTATGAAATTATTTTTTTAGCAAGCAAATTGTGGACTTTTTGCCTTCAAAATAAATTCTTTATGAGGAAATACGACTGTATCGTTTATTCCGATAACTATATTTTTACTTGTGCAGCATCGGTAATTTTTTAAGCGTATGGTAAAAAAACTGATAACTTCATTTTTTTACCATACACTTTGTTCTTAGATTAAAAATGACTTGAGCCGTCAAAACAATGTGTGCAGACCTTACATTTCGGAAGCCCTATTGCCTTAATTAATATTTCCAACGTGTTAAATTTCAACGAAGACAATCCAAAGCGAGCACGAATGCGTTCTACCATTTCTTTATATTCCGGCGAATCGGTTGTTGCATATTTGTCTAATTTCGCATTCTCATCTCCTTCTATTTCTTTTATAATACGGCGAGTTATTAATTCCATGTCACTTTTCGAAGAAGTAAATCCAATAAACGGGCATCCATAAATTAACGGGGGGCATGCAATACGCATGTGAACTTCTTTTGCCCCATATTCGTACAAAACGTTCACGTTATCGCGTAACTGTGTTCCACGAACAATGGAATCGTCGCAAAACAAGATGCGTTTATCTTGCAGCATGGTACGATTGGGGATTAATTTCATTTTCGCTACCAGTGAACGCATGTTTTGATTGCTGGGAGTAAAACTGCGAGGCCAAGTTGGAGTATATTTCGCAATAGCCCGATGATAAGGGACTCCTTTTCCCTCAGCATAACCAAATGCCATCCCTACGCCCGAATCGGGAATGCCACATACGCAATCCACATCCGATTCATCGACTTTCCCCATTTCATATCCGCTTTTAAAGCGGACATCTTCTACATTTTTCCCTTCATAACAAGATACGGGAAAACCATAATATACCCATAGGAAAGAACAAATCTGCATTTCCTCATTGGGCTTTCTCATTTGTTCCAAGCCATTGGCACGCATGCGAACAATCTCACCCGGTCCGATGTATTTTTCTATTTCATAATCTAAATTGGGAAAGCTGCTCGATTCGCTTGTCACAGCATAAGCTCCTTTCTTTTTACCTATTATAATAGGTGTACGTCCCCATTTGTCGCGTGCGGCAATAATACCATCTTCTGTCAAGATAAGCATCGAACAGGAACCTTTTATTTTACGATATACATTTTCAATACCATCTACAAAATCCTTACCTTGAACAATCAGCAGTGCAACCAGTTCTGTAGGATTTGTTTTACCCATACTCATCTCGGCAAAATGCATGTTTGCATCGAGCAACTCCTTCTCTAAGGCATCGGTATTATTGATTTTAGCTACCGTAACAATAGCAAATTTACCTAAGTGCGAATTAATCATAATAGGCTGAGGGTCTGTGTCGCTTATGACACCAATTCCCGCTTTCCCTTTAAATTTAGAAAGTTCTGGTTCAAATCGAGTCCGAAAATAAGAACTTTCCATATTATGGATAGAACGTACAAAGCCTTCGCTTTCCGAATAAGTAGCCATACCTGCACGTCTTGTTCCTAAATGTGAATTATAATCTGTACCGTAAAATAAATCGGTTACGCATTCAGTCGTAGAGACTGTTCCGAAAAAACCACCCATTTTGTCTTCAATCAATTATTAATACTAAAATTATACTGCAAAATTACAGAAAAACGAAAAAATACAAAAAAGAAAGCACTATAATCATCACATTACTTATTTTATATGAGAGATTATTTTTCACGATGAAAAACATCAAGGTAAAGTAAGAAAGATGTCAAGAAGAAAAATAAAAAGATTACGATAAAACCAACAAAATGTACTCTCATTTTCAAAAAGGTAAAAAGTTTCGCACGAGGATATGTTAAAGGATATATATTGTTGGAACAAAGGTTTAAAATATGTTATATATCGGTCTTTTTTTATCCGTTTGTTTGGAATTTCCAAAAACCGCCGTATATTTGCAGATATATTTTTCATAGTATTAGATATAAGGTTAACAAAAATCGTTTGGAGTACGGCGGTACTCCATTTTTTTTGCCCTTGCGTTTTAAGGGCAATGCCGTGAAATCTCCTAAAATATTTAAGCCAAAGGCTTGCGTATATCAAAATAGAATTATACTTTTGCACCCAGTTTAAAACACATAAGGCTGGTTCCGTAGCTCAGCTGGATAGAGCAACGCCCTTCTAAGGCGTGGGTCGAGCGTTCGAATCGCTCCGGAATCACAGAACAGAAGAAATAATACAAAATGTTTCTTCTGTTTTTTTTGCTGATTTGAAAATAAAAATGAATCCCAATGTTTTTTCTTAAATAACTTATTAACTTTACCCCAAGAAAAGAATGCAATTACACATTGTCATAAAAATTAATTCTTAAATCATTTTGTAAAACCATTTTAAACACAAGAAGCAGTATGCGTAAATCAAAGACTTTAAAATTTTATTTTGTTATCCTATCCTTGTGCTTTACATGTTTTCTGCAAGCCCAAGGCATCAAACTTGGACAAAATTATGAAATCCAAACCTTATCGGGACTGGCTCTCGACAATCAAGGAAGTTTCCAGCAAGGATCGAGTATTTATGTTTCTAAACGTGAAGAAGCAAAAGAGTCGCAAGTGTGGCAATTTATACCTGTAAAAGATGACATTTACACAATATATAGTCCATATACAGATCAAAATATAGACAATGCCAACAAAGATCAGGAAGAGTGTACGATTTTACAATGGGAATGTAACCCTACTAATATCAATCAACTGTGGAAAATAACGAAATTGAATAATGGGAATTATGTTATTACCAGCGTAAGAAGCGGATTTAATTTAGGACATTCCGGATCGGAAGCTGTAGGAGAACCTGTTTATCAACTCCAACCGGATTCCGACAGCCCTTACCAACAATGGATATTGAAAGAAAGTAATGTGAAAATATCTGTAGAGTCACTGAAGACATCAAGCGATAATGATTGGGAAAATCCACACATTATTGCAATTAATAAAGAGCCGGCAAGTGCTACTTTCATTCCTTACGGAAGTATAGAGGAAATGCAAAAAGACCCGGCTTATACACATCCATGGGAACCAACCAACTCTTCACGCTACATGTTATTGAACGGGATGTGGAAATTTCATTGGGTAAAACAGCCTTCTGAACGTCCAGCCGATTTCTATAAATCCAATTATGACGTATCTGGTTGGGACGAAATTCCGGTTCCATCGAATTGGGAAATGTTAGGTTATGGAACTCCCATTTACACCAATATTACTTATCCATACAGAAACAATCCTCCTTTCATACAAGGACAACGTGGATATACTTCGTATACAGAACCTAATCCTGTAGGTTCTTACCGACGTGATTTCGAACTTCCTGATGACTGGAAAGACAAAGAGGTTTTCATTCATTTCAATGGTGTTTATAGTGCTTTATATGTATGGATCAACGGGCATAAAGTAGGATACAGCCAAGGTTCTAATAGTGGTGCCCGTTTCAATATTTCTCAATACATCAAAAAAGGGAAAAACAACGTAGCTGTAGAAGTTTATCGCTGGTGTGACGGAAGTTATCTTGAAGATCAAGACATGTTTCGTTTAAGTGGTATTTACAGAGATGTATATTTAGTAGCAACGCCTAAACTTCAGTTACGTGATATTCATTTGAGGTCGACCCTTGATGCAGGCTATACAACAGCGACATTGAATGTTGAAAGTTCTATACAAAATCATGGAAAATCGGTAAAAAATGCTTCAGTACGAATTTCTGTTTTAGATATGGAAGGAAAACAAGTTGCTTCTTGCATTACGGAAACAGGTCGCGTCGACAAGAATAAAACGATGGAAATCAATGGTGAAAGTGAAATAAAAAATCCTCATTTATGGAGTGCTGAAAAACCTTATTTATACACCATCAATATTGAATTGTTAGATGAACAGCAACAACCATTGGAGGTGACAAGCCAAAAATATGGCTTCCGTTCTATTGAAATCAAAAATAATAAAGTATATATCAATAATCAATTGGTTATGTTTAAAGGAGCCAATCGTCATGATATTCATCCCAAATACGGGAAAGCTGTTCCTGTAGAGACAATGATTAAAGATATTATTTTATTCAAGCAACATAATTTGAATACTATTCGGACAAGCCATTATCCCAATGACCCTAAGATGTATGCATTGTATGATTATTATGGATTATATGTAATGGACGAAGCCGACCAAGAAGCTCATGGCAATCATTCACTTTCAAATAATCCAGAATGGGAAGCTGCGTATGTCGATCGTATGGTACGTATGGTGGAACGAGATAAGAATCACCCGTCTATCATCTTTTGGTCGATGGGAAACGAATCGGGAGGCGGAAGCAATATTCAGGCAGAATATAAAGCTGCCAAAGCTATCGATACCACTCGTCCTATTCATTATGAAGGAATGAATGATGCAGCAGATATTGATTCGCGTATGTATCCTTCTATTGAATCGATGATAGAATACGATAAAGAAAACCGCAATAAACCGTTTTTTATTTGCGAATATGCACATGCTATGGGAAATGCGGTAGGAAATCTGGAAGAATATTGGGACTATATTGAAAATCATTCACAACGTATGATTGGTGGTTGTATTTGGGATTGGGTCGACCAAGGAATCAACATGACAGGTGAACCTGATGATCATTTCTTCTACGGAGGATCTTTCGGAGATTATCCCAATGATTATAATTTTTCTTGCAATGGTTTAACTACTCCCGACCGGCGAATTACGCCTAAGTTGTTGGAAGTGAAAAAAGTTTATCAGTATATAAAATTTGAGAAGATTGATAACAATACTTATAAGTTGGAGAACAGATACAATTTTTACAATCTGAATGAATTTGATTTTTGTTATACCATTGAAAAAGAAGGTATTGCTGTCAGGAAAGGAGAAATCGTTTTACCCAATTGCAAACCGGGCGCAAGTTGTACCATTCATATTCCAACAGACGATTGCATTGAGGAAGAAGGTAATTATTATATTAACTTTGCAATTTCTCTAAAAAGACAATGCAATTGGGCTAATGCCGGTCATGTTATTGCAACCGAGCAATTTGCGTTGAAACAGGCTCCTAATAATTTAACTTCCATATCGTGCGAAAAACCATTCAGAAAAGTATTTGTCGACCAGAATAAGAATTTACATTTGTATGGAGAAAGTACGATGATTGCATTTAATACATTGACAGGACAACTTGTAGAATTACGTTCTGAAGGTGTAAATTTATTGCACCGGAAAGAAGGACCGTACATCAATTTATACCGTTCTATCGACAATGACAAACGACAATGGGTTGATTGGATTTCTACATTGAAGTCTTTTGAATGGGAACTAAATGAAAATCAATCAATGGCAACAATCACTGCCAATATTGAAACGGAAGCATCTGGCACAACTATTCAACAAACAATTGTTTACAAGGCTTATAGTAATGGTATCATCGATATTCAAACGTCTTTCACAACAGATGGTAATTTCTATTTCCCACGGTTAGGATTGCAAACAATGCTTAATCCGGAGTTGGAAAATCTGACATGGTATGGGCGCGGTCCTATAGAAAATTATCAAGACCGCAAAAACGCTGCTTATGTCGGGCGTTACTCTTCTTCGGTAGAACAGATGAAAGAATATTATGTTCGCTCACAATCGATGGGGGAACGTTGTGACACACATTGGCTAACATTGACAAACGACAATGGGAAGGGATTGAAAATAACGGCAAACAACTGTACGTTCGATTTCTCTGCTCTGCATTATACAGACAAAGAGTTATGGGAAATTGAATACGGACATAACTTGGACGATATCTATCGCGCGGAAATTGTTTTGAATTTAGACTGTATCCAACGTGGTATTGGCAATGCTAGCTGCGGACCTGGTCCACGTCCAAAATATGAAATAAAAAGAAATGCTACTTACGAATATGGATTCAGATTGGAATTCATAAAATAATCTATTTATAAAATACTCGGAAGAGTTATATCGGTTACAAGGAAATCGGGAACAGGCTGATTTTTTTGTAACCGATATAACTCTTTTTCATTGTGCCCTTTATATGGTGCTGTTTTGTTATCTGATTCTTTTTAACGAAAAATGCCTATATAAAAGGACGAAAAGCTCATGGCAAAATATAAAAAAGTGCTATCGTTTTTTCTAAAAATCAAGGCTCTTTCCAAACAAAAACGTATCTTTGCAGCAGGAAAAGAGTCTAAATTATCATTATGAACGTAATAGAAAGTACTGAAAAGAAAAGTCTGAACTTTATTGAGCAAATTGTAGAGAAAGATTTGAAAGAAAATAAGAACGGAGGACGCATACAAACGCGTTTCCCGCCTGAGCCTAACGGCTACTTGCACATTGGTCATGCAAAAGCTATTTGCATGGATTTTGGTATTGCTCAGAAATATGGAGGCATTTGCAATTTACGCTTTGATGATACAAATCCGACAAAAGAAGATAATGAATATGTAGAAGCGATAAAAGAAGATATTCAATGGCTCGGATACCAATGGGGACATGAATATTATGCTTCCGATTATTTTCAACAATTGTGGGACTTCGCTATTCGTCTGATTAAAGAAGGGAAAGCATATATAGACGAACAAACATCGGAAGAAATTGCTACGCAGAAAGGAACACCTACCCAACCGGGCGTTGAAAGTCCTTATAGAAACCGTCCGATTGAAGAAAATCTGTCCCTTTTTGAGAAAATGAATAAAGGGGAAATAGAAGAAGGGAAAATGGTTTTACGTGCAAAAATTGATATGGCGAGTCCTAATATGCATTTCCGTGATCCGATTATTTATCGCGTTGTTAAAACGCCTCATCATCGTACAGGAGATAAATGGAAAGCATATCCGATGTATGATTTCGCTCATGGGCAAAGTGATTATTTCGAAGGAGTTACTCATTCTTTATGTACGCTGGAATTTGTCCCTCATCGCCCATTATATGATTTGTTTGTCGATTGGGTAAAGGAAAATAAAGATCTTAACGATAACCGTCCAAGACAGTATGAATTTAATAAATTAAACCTTAGTTATACATTAATGAGTAAACGCAATTTGCTCATCTTAGTGAAAGAAGGTTTGGTTGATGGATGGGATGACCCTCGCATGCCGACTATTTGTGGCTTTCGTCGTCGTGGATATTCACCGGAATCCATTCATAAATTTATAGATAAGATTGGATATACAACTTACGATGCGTTAAACGATTTTGCTCTGTTGGAAAGTGCTGTACGTGAAGACTTAAATGTACGTGCAACACGGGTTTCGGCAGTTCTTAATCCCGTTAAGTTAATTATTACCAATTATCCGGAAGGGAAAGTGGAGATAATGGAAGCGGTTAATAATCCGGAAGATCCTAATTCTCCTACACATACAATTGAGTTTAGCCGTGAGTTATGGATAGAGCATGATGACTTTATGGAAGTCGCTCCTAAAAAATATTTCCGAATGACTCCGGGACAAGAGGTTCGTTTGAAGAATGCTTACATTGTTAAATGTACGGGTTGTAAGAAAGATGATCAAGGGAATGTAATAGAAATCTATGCTGAATATGACCCGAATACGAAAAGTGGCATGCCCGAAGCGAATAGAAAAATCAAAGGAACAATACATTGGGTCAGTTGTTCTCATTGTATAAAAGCGGAAGTTCGATTGTACGACCGTTTATGGAATGTGGAAAATCCCCGGGATGAACTGGCGTCACTTTGTGAAACAAAGAAATGTTCCGCTTTGGAAGCAATGAAAGAATTGATAAATCCTAATTCGTTGAAAGTTTTAACGGGGTGTTATGTGGAGAAGTTTTTAGTAAATGCTCGACCACTTGATTATTTACAATTTCAACGAATAGGCTATTTTAATGTGGATAAGGATTCCAGTCCTGAGCATTTAATCTTTAACCGTACGGTTTCTCTAAAAGATACATGGAGTAAGAAAATTAAATAATATCCAAATCAAAATGACATGAACGGCATACAACCATAACTTAAAATAGCAAAAAGCTATGGAATGTATGCCGTTTTTTTTCAATGTTTTAATAATTACAAACTTAAATCATGAAAGATGACATGTCTTCAGCTTTTCAAAGTGCTGAATTCAAACAATTGCTTGCTAAATATGAATCAATGTTGAGCAATAAAAAAAATGTTTATTTTGAAGCTGATGAATTGAAATTAATTGCAGAATATTATGCAAGTATTGGTTCGACTGGTGCAAGTGATGAGGCAATTAGTTATGCTTTAAATTTACATCCGGACAATTTAGATATTCTTATATTTAAATGTCATTCGTTGATTATTAACGATAAGATTGAAGATGCCCAGTTGCTTATCGATTCACTTCCTGACCAACAGGATTATGAAGTAAGGCTGTTGCAGGCAGAAATATGTCTTGCTGAATCACGGTTTGCGGATGCCAAACAGATTCTGAAAGAATTATATCTTGAGAGTCGCGATATTGATACAATGCTCGATATTGCTCAACTTTATTTAGACAATCATGATATGAAATCGGCAAAAGAATGGATTGATAAGGCTTATAAGCAAGAGCCAAACAGTTCTGAAGTATTGAATATGAAGGCATTATTGTGCTTCTCTAACGGGGAATTGTCGAAGGCGGCAAAACTGTATAATCGTTTGTTGGACGATTTCCCTTATTCTATTGAATACTGGCAGAACTTAGTGAAATGCTATCTTTATACAAATAAGCTCGAAAAAGCTCAAGATGCTCTTGAGTTTGCCATGTCGATCGACGATGAAAATTTGATCAATTGGGAGCTGAAAGGTAATTATTATCTTCTTCAAAACGATTTGGAGGAAGCTCTTTCGTGCTTCAAATATGCAGAACAACACGCTAAAGAGAAGAGTTATATCAAAATGATTCTATTGAAAGTGTACTTTTTAATGCAGAATCATATAGAAGTTGTTGAATATGCGAGCATATTAATCGATGAATACAAGTTACAAGACTATGAGATGGCAGATGTTTACCACATGCGTGCTTTTGCTTATTTGGCTTTAAAGCAAGATAAAGACGCAATGAAAGATGTAATTTCCGGATTATCGTACAATAATCACTACAGCCTTTTGTATGTGGTAAAAGGAGAGATTCATCTTTATAATCTTGAAACATCATTAGGCATTGAAGCTTTTAAGTATGCAGAAAAATATGCCGATGATGTTATTGATATTCTTCGTCTTATTGCAATGGCCTGTTTACGTACTAACTATATGGAAGAGGCTTTGTCATATTTCCAGCAATATGGAGAGAAGGCGACTGGAGAAGAAAAATATGCGAATTATTATTTTATTGCATTGTGTTATTATTGGCTGAATGAAGAACATGAAATGTTTGTCAATTTGGTAAAAGCTGCCATTTATTCGCCATCTACTTTGTTTCAGGAACGTATGATGCTTCCTAAATCATTGCATGATGAAAAATTTCATCAAATTTGTTTATTTATTTTAGATCAATTGAAGAGTGGGGAGATAGACCCTTATCTTTATATGTAATAACTGTTTATCTAACCTTTTTTATAGTGCACTTGTATGGAAATAAATACTGAGATTAATCAGCCAAGCCTTAAATTTCAAGATGAAGCCATTGCACCTATGCATACGTGTGAGCATATCATCAACCGGACAATGATAAATTTGTTTGGATGCAAGCGTGCAGTTTCTGCACATATTGAACGGAAAAAAAGTAAACTCGATTTTGTTTTGGAACATCCTCTTTCCGGAACAGACATTAATCGTATAGAGACTGAGGTGAATAAAATCATTGCTCAGAATTTATTCGTTACAACCGAATTTATTACTCAAGAAGAAGCTGCGACTCGATTTGATTTAAAGCGTTTGCCCGAGAATGCATCTCATACGGTTCGTATCGTGAAAGTGGGCAATTATGATGAATGCCTTTGCAACGGCATTCATGTAAATAATACATCGGAGATAGGAACATTTAAAATTTCTACATACGATTATAACGATCATTTATTCCGTATGCGTTTTAAACTTATAAAAAACGGTTGAACATGACAAGACGAAAGAGAAAAAGACAACGAGGTTTTACTAAATTTGTCTTGGCATTTGTTTGCATTTGTGCTGTTCTTTTTTTCTTGCATAATGGGGATGTTGTACCTAAGATTTTAAATGTTATTCCCTCTCCCGGGAAGGGCGACCAATTTGAAATCCCTGTTTCTTTGCAGGAAAGAGATGAAATCAGACTTAAGCGGACGGCATTTACGGTTTCGTACAATAATTTTTATAAAACGCCCAATTGGGTCGCATGGGAATTGACAAAAGCAGAAACTACAGGGGACGAAAAGAGGAAAAACAAATTTCAGCCCGATCCGGAACTTCCGGAACCTCGCGTAGAACATGCCGATTACACGAATTCCGGATACGACCGCGGACACATGGCCCCGGCTGCCGATATGAAATGGGACTCTCAAGCTATGGAAGAATCATTTTATATGAGTAATATTTGTCCGCAGAACCGAAAACTGAATCGAGACGATTGGGCAGACTTGGAAGAGCAGTGCAGAGATTGGGCTAATGTATATGGTAAGATATATATTGCATGTGGTCCTATATACGATACTCGTGCGCCTAAACGGATAGGAGAACATGGAGTTGCTGTCCCAGACCGATTTTTTAAAGTGGTGCTTATCTATGACGATGGAAATCCTATGGCAATGGGTTTTCTTTTTGAAAATAAGGCACATCACCAAAATTTGAAGAATTATATGGTGACAGTAGATAGGGTAGAGGAAGAAACCGGATTGGATTTCTTCCCCCGATTGCCAGACAGTATCGAAAATCGTATAGAAAGTACAATACCCGAAGTCGCTTTTAATTAGCTGTTTACGGTCTTTATGATTTTTGCCGGATTGACTCTTGCAACTTCACGGATACGGAAAAATACCGTGAAAGCAATGATAATACATACAGTCAGGAATATACTTCCATAAAACAAAAAACCATCGTTGAAGAATAAAGTGTACATTTTGCGCAGATAACGCAAAATAATTGCTATGCATATAAACCCGAAAACAGCTGTGGTTATCAGCATCCAAATATAAAGCCTTGCGAAGAGCAGTCCTATTTGCCATGAATTTGCTCCGTGTATCTTTCGAATCGCCATTTCCTTTCGGCGGTATTCCGTGTCGAGGGTGATAGCGGAATATACTCCGAGTAGTGAAATGATGAGCACTATTCCGGCAAAAAAGAGTAGAATGCCACGGAGTTTGAACTCAAAAGCTTGATGATTACGGATATCATCCATTAATGATGCCGGTTGCCATGACAGGTTCTCCGGGAGTACCGATTTCATAATTTCCTTGATTCCGTCTTCCACTTCTTGCACTCTATCTGGCTCGCATTTTACATAACAATGCCCGATATAGTCAGAATTTTCATAGAATCTGAAAAGATATCCTGGACTTTCAGCATGAAGATATGTTGTAAATGTTTCGCATATTCCCATTACAGTATATGCATCCGAGTAATTGTAATATGTCTTACCCAATACTTCACTGCCTAACTTTTCTGCTAATTTTTTGTCTACTATTGCTTCGTTTATTGTGGATACGCTCTTCCCTGAAAGCAGGTCAATATGCATGAATTTGAAAAAATTAGGACTGATATTAATTACGTTTACTTGCATGAATGAGTCCGGATTGTCTTTTTCTGTAAACAAGCCCGTACTTGAAGCACCATCCATATAAGATATGTCTGCCAGCAGAATGTCTTTCACTCCCGGTAGCTGGCGGAATCTGTTTATCAGCATCTGTTTATCGCTGTTTGCCATGAAGGTATAGTCTAATGGTATACTCACGATAGATTCTTTTTCTGTAGAAGAAAGAGATGGAAACAATCCTTTGCTTGTTTCCCATGAGAGTAAATATAGTGCAGTGCCCAATGAAAGAAATATCCAGCAAATGAACAATTGGATGTATAATAAGGTGTTTCGTAACTTGTGCTGTCCGTAACGGCGCGAACCACCGAACAGACTTTCTTGAAGGTTGGTTTTCCTTATTTTTATTGTTATGCAAAAACATACAATGGCTGCAATAAACAGTAGGTAAAACAAATAGATAAATGTTTGCTCCATTAACATTTTTTTATCGATGTGGATAGAAAAGTTGAATAAACTGAATCCCAAAAAGGGAGAAAGTATCTCGATACAAATAAGAGTAATGAGACCGGAAGCAGAAACCAATAAGATAGCTTGTGTAAAAAGTAAGGAAAACAGTGATTTTTCATTGGCTCCGTTGACTCTTCGTATGCCATATTCATGGAAACGGGTCAAGAAAGAACCTGTTAGGGAATGGAAGAAGTTTATCAGACCTACTAATAGCACTAATACACCGGTTATTAATGTAATCCATGCGAAATAGTTGGCTCCTTGATTTCTCCAATCGAAATATCCGAATGGTTCTGCCGTAATAATTTCTTCTTTATCGGTTATTGTTGAATGCCATTTGATGGGTTTTTCTTTCCATGATGCGATGAATTGGTTTCTGTCCACTTCGCGATGCAGTAAAGCAAATGAATAACCGCTCTGCATATATTGACGCATTTCACCCGAAACAATGCCTTCGCTGTCGTTAAGTGTTAAGGCTTCGATTGTTTTTAGGAATCCTAATGTCGTGTTTTGAGGGATGTCGGCAATAACTGCTTGTACTGTATAAACAATTCCTCCGGTACGGGGTGTGGATTGCGGTGAAGAGACTAATCGTCGCGCAAGAATAAACCGTTTGCCTAACGCTTCGGAAGGTTCTTTGAAAATGCGTTGTGCCGTGCTTTCTGTTAATACGAGTGCGTTTGGTGTAGCGGCTGCGGCAATCCATGAGCCACATACTATTTGTGGCGTAAATACGGTAGAAAAAGCCGAATCGGTTTCTATTACTTTTATGTCGTAAGGCAACATCTTTTCATTGGCGATTTCTACATTGTAAGGTCGTGGTTCCAAAGCACAGACTTTGCAAACACTTTCTATGCCGTTAGGCTGTATTTGGCGCAGATATGATACCAAATCGGATGGGGTAATCCCGCTTTTGTTTGTGTCGTCTGAAGAAAAAGCATTCAGGTCGACAATTCGATTATGATTGATAAAGCAATGGTTTGTATCGAAAATATAGCGACTGCAATATAAACAAATACTGAAGCAGAGCAGTGATGCAGCAATGCCTGAAAGTGAAATGATGCTTTGTGCCTTGTGTTTCCACAGGTTGCGCCACGCGACCTTTAAATAATGGATAATCATTTTTGTAAATCTGGGTTTAAATTATATTGTAACTTCTGTGACAACTTCACCGTCGAACAAATTGATGATGCGGTTTGCATAACCGGCATCATGTTGCGAATGTGTTACCATTACAATCGTTGTACCTTCTTTGTTCAGTTCGGTCAGGAGTTCCATGACCTCTCGACCATTTTTTGAGTCTAAGTTTCCGGTTGGTTCATCTGCTAAAATCAATTGTGGATTAGTGACAACAGCACGAGCTATGGCAACACGTTGCTGCTGTCCGCCGGATAATTGTTGGGGAAAGTGTTTTGCCCGGTGTGCAATAGCCATACGGTTCATTACATCTTCTATCTTACGTTTACGTTCAGATGTCGGTACTCCCATGTAAAGAAGTGGTAGTTCGATGTTTTCATATACATTCAGTTCGTCAATAAGATTAAAACTTTGGAATACAAAACCAATGATACCTTTGCGGAGGGAAGTGCGTTGCGATTCGACATATTTCGATACTTCTGTTCCGTTCAAATAATATTCGCCATGGGTCGGATTGTCTAATAACCCAAGGATGTTCAGCAAAGTAGATTTACCACATCCCGAAGGACCCATAATAGCTACGAATTCTCCTTTTTCCACATTTATATTCACATTGTTTAAAGCTAATGTTTCTATCTCGTCGGTATAGAACACTTTTTGTAAATTGACTGTTTTAATCATAATACTGTAGTTTGTTTAATTTTTATTTCTATGAATTTTGCTTATAATAGTGTAAATAAATTATTCTTTTCGTATCACATCAGCCGGATTCAACCTCATGATTCGTTTGATTTGCCATGCTGTGGAAATGGCAATTACTGAAGCGATAACAATAAAAAGCATGACTCCCCATTCCCAACCGTATACCGATTGGGTTAAAGAGCCTTCCAATGAAGCAATCATTGCCAGTCTCAATATAGGATAAGCTAATATAAAGGCAATCAGAAACAGCAAAATATATAATTTAGCAAACTGCATCGCTATATCGGAAGGGCGTGCGCCATTAATTTTCCGAATAGCAACTTCTTTCTGACGTTGTACCGCATCCATCGATATTGATGAATAAATACTTAATGAAACTAATAGCAGACTGACTATTGCCAATATCCATATACCCAATTCGAATGCATACATTAATGCATAAATAGTCTTTTGTTTATTGTTTAATGTGGAAATATTTAAAGGTAAGGTTTGGGGTACATATTTCCTGCAAATAGCTTCAACTTTCTTTTTTACTTGGTCGGTATTATGCGACGGGCTGACTTTCAGCAAATAAATACCAATGTCATGGGTAGGGAAAAAGACCGATTCGGATGGCAAGCTTCCCACGGTTATATCATTATATAAGTTTTCATAAACGCCGGCTATCTGATATTGTTTCCCATCCAATATAATGTTTCCTTGCATGTTTTCTTTTGATAGCGAATCAGCAACGTTTTTATTTATATATACGTAATTATCATTGTCGTTGGCAACCGCTTTCCCTTTCATAGGGATATGAAAGAAGTCGAAATAATTTGAAGAACCTCTTCCCACAGCAAGCCGCATAGTCGACCCGTCTGGTTTTGAATAAGGTATGTAAGTATAAGAAAACAGACTGTTGAATCCTTCGTTACCAATAGATGCATATTCTACAATTTCAGGTAATTCGCCGATTTCTGCACGTATGGCATCCCAATTATCGCGTATGCGTTGTGTACTCATGTCGATTGTTATGATTTGTTTTTCTTCCGATTTGTTTAAAGGCTCATAGCGGTTTCCCAATAATTCATTGTACGATAAGTGGACGATAAAAATGCCACCTAAAAAGAAGAATGAAATAACCAATTGCAGGCCAATCATGAATGAACGGAAAAGATGCTTTCGTGTATGAATATGAAGTTGGTTGATTATGCTGACCTTATGTACACGCCAGATAGGATAGATAATCAAAAACAGACAAACGAACAGCATAAAAATATAGATGGAAAATTGTATTTTGTAGCTTTCTGCCAGGCTTAGCCAGCCCATGCCGGTATCTGGAAGATAGATTTTTGCAAAAGAAACAAGTACTTCTGCCACAATGAGTGATAATACAAATGCAAACGAGAGCATAAGGAATACTTCTGCGAAAAGTAATAGAAATAATCCTTTTGTATTCGAACCTACACATTTGCGTAAAGCTAATTCATGCTGGCGGGCATAGAACATTTGAAAAGTGAACTTCAAGAAATTGATTAAACTGGATATTAAAATCAGAGAACCACAAAACAAAAATATGAATTGTGCATAGCTTGTATTTCTCATTCGGTCTTGATCAATCCATAGAGTTACTTGTGGAAATGCAGATTCTCCATCTTGTTCCCATACAACTTTCTTCAACGCTTGGTTAACTTGGCTCACTGTCTCATCGGAAGTTATATAAGCATTCAGTGAAATGCTGCAGTTCTTGTCCATTTCCAATGGGAAAAAACAATCTATGTCGGTAATGATATCGTCCGGTATTGCAGAAACAACATTTACAATTTTGTAGTTGGTTATTCCGTTATCCGGGGTGAGTGATGTTAATTGTACTATTTTCCCGATGGGACTCTCTTTGTTTAACATTTTATCGGCAAACGTTTGGGTAATGACGATTTCATCGGGTCTTACCGGTAATTGTGGACCATAAAGTAATTCCATATTATAAAATGAATAGAACTCTTTGTTTACCAACCGGTAATCTATTTGATATGGCATATTCATGCCTTCTTGGGTTATTACATCAACTTCTGTTTTTCCTATGGAAGAATATGCCGATAAAGTATCCATCCAGTCGGATAAACGTAAAGAAAGCATATTCAAATCGTCGGATGTGAAAGCACCTCTGGTTTCATCGCCCCGTTGCCACCATAAACTGGCACGATGTTCATAATTTGGCAGATGGCGGGATGTCGACATGCTGGTGACAAATAAATAAGTTAAACTGAATGCTACAATTCCTATTGCTAAACAAAGTGCAGAAATAAGGCTGTGGGTTTTATGCTTCAACAGATTGCGTAAAGCAACTTTCAAATAATGTGTTATCATTTTTCTTCGTCTTTTTTTAAAACATGCTAATATCTTAAACAAAACATCAAGACCTTTTGGGTCGTTTTACAGGTTATTTTATGATCAATTCTTCCACATCTCCAAAAGTATCATATCCTGTTGTAATAACCCAATCGCCGAGACTTAAACCTTCCATTATTTCATATTGTTGTGGGTTTTGGCGTCCGATGGTCAAAGGAACACGTTTTGCCCGGCTTTTATCGGCTGTCAGTTTATAAATCCATTTGCCGCCGGTCTCCTGATAAAAGTTCCCGCGAGGAATAATAATGGCTTGTTCCGGTTGTCCCAATTCTATTTGTACGCGGAAACTTTTTCCTAAGCGAACGTTTTCCGGCATTTCACTTGTGAATATTAAATCGACTTCAAACATCCGGTCTTTTACTTCCGGGACAACCCTGCTTACTTTTAGTGTAAACTGTTTCCCTTGATAGGAGATGGTGGCAGGGAGACCTGTCGTGACACGGTCGATATAATATTCACTTAATAAAGCATGGACTTTGAATTGTGACAATATCTTGATTTCAGCAACGTTTTCTCCTGCATTGACGCGCTGTCCCGGAATGACTTTTATCAAACTTAGTTGACCATCTATCGGTGCCCGGACAACTAAATTGCCTGTTCGTTGAAGATAACGTTCCCATTTTTTCTGTTCTCGATTATAGTCGTTGCGAAGCAATTCTTTTCTGACAATAGTCATTGCCGAATCGCTCTGTAAACTTTGTATCTTCAAATTGGTCGAAGCTGTTTTATATTGATATTCATCTTTTGCCACTTCTAATTGCGCTTTACTTCGAATTCCCATAGAGAATTCTTCTTTTTCGAGTGCATAATTTTTTTCAACCTTTTTTAGTTCATAAGTAGCTTCTAACATTTGTTGTTTTAGTGTTAGACTTTTTTGCTCCATTTCCAATTGTTTTTCCTGAAAAGAAATGCGTTGCTTATTCCACTCGTCACGCTGGTCTTCTATTTCGTGCATTAAATTTCGGTTAGTCAAAGTCAAAATCGTATCTCCTTTGTTCAGCAAACCTCCTTCTTCTGCGACGATGCGTTCAATGTTTCCTTCTTCATCTGCATTGACCATTAATGTAAAAATGGGCTGGACAATACCTTCTACATCGACATATTCTACAAAATCGCCATAACGAACTTCTGCTATTTGTACCTTATCTGTGTCTATATATATGCGTGAAGGACCTAATGCAAGTATTATTAAGTAAATGAATCCAACCAATAAAATTGTACCAAGTATTAGGTAATATCGATATTTGAAATACCATGGTTTTTTCTTTCGTATGATGTCCATAACTTTTGTTTTTAATTGTTAAGTAAATGATCTATGTCTGGTAAATTTTCTGTCAAAGGGCGATGGGTTTGAAAATCATATTGTGTAATGCTTCGTAAACCAAAATATAATGTCCAATAGGCTTTCAATGCCTCTATATGATTGCGCTTGGCTACATCTTTTTCATTGGTCGCTGCGTTCAAATCGAGTATGTCAGATTCACCCATTAAGTATAGTTTTCGCGCAACGTTATAGCGCCGATGTGCTGTTTCATCGGTTTTTAAAGCCACTTTTACTTGAGAGGCTTGTAAGTTAAACTGGCGCACCATTTTACGGAGGTTCAGCTCAAAATCGTTAACACCTTGGTTTACTTGGGTTTTTACTAATTCAACATTCGATTTGGCAACACGTACTTTTCCTTTCCCTCTTCCCCAATCCAATAAAGGAAGAACAATCGATAGGCTTACATATTGTTGGTCTAATGGATTATGATATGAGTCTTTTAATCGATTGGCTGTCTGCGACAATCCAAATTGGAGGTAAAGATCGGCTTTTAACCCTCGGTTGGCACGTGCAGAAGCCAGTTGGCTGTGGCTTTCCAACTTTAAGCGTTGGTACATTTCTATGTCTGGGCTATGTGTATATGCTTGCTTTAAAGCAATGTCTAATGGGACTTCGAATGAAAAAATACTATCATTCAGTAAAACGGTGATAGATTTATTTTCCCGGATGCCTAAAAAAGACCGGAAGGTTAGCATCGCTTCTTCTACTTCTATATTGGCTTTCATCATATTGGTTTCTTCGTTCAATTTGTTGATTTCCAATTGAAGCATTTCATTTTCCGTAATATTACCAATGCCATAACGCCCTTTTGCATACCGATAGAGAGTATCGGCCGAGGCATAATTGGCTTTTGATATCTCTAAATTGGTTTGAGCTGTCGCTAATGAAAAGAATAGTTCACAAGTTTTCGAGGCAATCAGTTCCAATGTTTCTGCATACGTTTTTTTAGCTTCCCGAAAGCGTACAGGTTCAATGCGACGATCCCATTTCAAAGAGTTATACCCAAAAAGGGTTTGTTGATAGCCTATTGAAACTGGTAAGGTATTATACGATGTTACTTTGTTCTCTAATTCATCCATACGTTGTGTTGAAGTTTGTACAAATAGGTTGCCTCCTGTAAACCAAATATTCTGACTTACAGATAGATTGACATCTGTATTCAACTGATTCTGCCGTAAGAACAATACAGTCCCATCCGATTGAGTGATGCGGTTTATTTGTCTGTTTAACGATGGTGTACTGCTTAAAGAAACGATTGGTAAATAGTTTGCCCGAAAAGATCGGTAGTTCCAGTAAGCTGCAAGATAAGTATGTCTGGCAGCTTGTGCTTCAGGTGAAAATTTTTGCGCTAAATGTATGGCTTGATTTAGCGATAGTGCTAAAGTTTCTTGTGCTATTCCTCTGATGGGAAGTGCAATCATTAAAAGGAACAAATAGTATCTTTCTTTTATTTTCATTATCATGCATTTTAAAGTGCTGATTATATATCAATAATTATGCCATTTATTCAATGCTTTGTGTGTCAGGATGTTATTGCTAAATGAGTGAGGCTGATGGAGTGCAATACCGCACAAAATAGGTGCTAAATCGCACGTACAGGTTATCGATAAATAATTTATCTTTGCCATATCTATAGAATCTGTTGTACAACGTAGCTTTGGATATGGTTAATAAGAAAGGGAAAATACTGATTGTAGACGATAATGAAGACATTTTATTCGCTCTTCATTTCTTGTTGGAACCTTATGTCGAAAAGGTAAAGGTTACTACTTTGCCTTCGCGAATTGAGTATTTTATGAAGCAATTACAGCCGGATGTTATTTTGCTTGATATGAATTTCCAGCGAGATGCAATGAATGGAGAAGAAGGTTTCGGGTATCTTGAACATATTTTGTCTATCGATCCACAGGCAATTGTTGTCTTTATGACAGCATATGCTGATACTGAAAAGGCAGTAAGGGCTATAAAAGCAGGTGCAACCGATTTTGTCTCTAAGCCATGGGAAAAAGAAAAGTTATTGGCTACACTTTCATCTGCAATAAATTTAAGCCGGTCGCATAAAGAAATCATTCGGTTGAAAGAAGAGGTTTCTGCATTGAAGGCAGACGAAAATAATATAAATTTTATAGGTAATTCTCCGGCTATTCAACATATAAAAGATACCATTTATAAATTATCCGATACTGATGCTAATATTTTGATTTTAGGAGAAAATGGAACAGGGAAAGACCTTATAGCACATATGTTGAAACAGTATTCTAAACGTTGTAATGCACCTTATATTTCAATAGATGTAGGGAGTATACCTGAACAATTGTTTGAAAGTGAATTGTTCGGGTATGAGAAAGGGGCGTTTACCGATGCAAGAAAAGCAAAACCGGGACGTATGGAAATTGCTTCGGGAGGAACGTTGTTTTTAGATGAGATAGGGAATCTTTCTATGCCGATGCAAGCAAAATTGTTGACTGCGATCGAAAAAAAACAGATAACGAGATTGGGGTCGTTAGAGCCGATTAATATTGATGTGCGATTGATTTGTGCGACCAATGCCAATATAGCCCAATTAATTTCCGAAGGTGCTTTCAGGCAAGATTTATTGTATCGTATCAATACGATCGAGTTACATGTTCCTCCTTTAAGGGAAAGAGGAGAAGATATCTTGCTTCTGGCAGATTATTTTCTTACGTTGTATAACCGAAAATATAGGAAAGATATTCAAGGTATTACACGGGAAGCGAAGAATAAACTCTTGAAATATTTATGGCCGGGGAATGTGCGTGAACTTCAACACATGTTGGAGCGTGCTGTTATATTAAGTGAAAACCGGCTTTTGAGAGCCAATGATTTTCTTTTTTCGGGCATAAACTCTAAAGAAAAGCCTCAGGAAGATTTGAATTTAGAGAATATGGAGAAAAAAACAATTAAGCGGGCTATAGAATTGAGTGAAGGTAATTTAAACCGGGCTGCCGATTTATTGGGAATAACCCGATTCTCTCTTTACCGGAAAATAGAAAAATTAGGATTATGAAAACATATACTTGTTTGCTTATCTCCCATATCATTGGAATTGTTTTGATTACAATCGGTGGAATGGCTTTTTATCAACATTCTTTTTTGTTTTGTACCATTGCATGTATACTCATTGTAATGGGTATGGCTTATCATTTATATAAGATACAAATGCAACAAGTGTATTTGATGAAAAACTTTGCATCGTGTATGAAATATCATGATGCGGGTTACATTATTACTTCGCCTTTTAAAGACCGTGTGATGCAACAGCTAGTAAAAGAATTGTCTGAAGTGCTGAAGCAGCAACAAGCCTATTTACTTGACAAAGAAGTTAAATTGCAATATTATGAGCAGCTTTTAAATAAAGTGGATACAGCTGTATTGGTTATTACTCAGAACGATTCTATTGAATGGATGAATCATGCGGCTCAAAAGCTATTTGGGAATGTGTCTGTTCTGCCCGAAAAAATTCTTATGTTATTGAAACAAAATTCTCCTATCATCAGGATAGAGCAGCCTGCTCCTTTAGATTTAGCTACTTCTATTACAAAAATTCAGTTGCAGAAACATTTCTGTTGGTTGGTTAGTCTTAAAAATATTCATAATGCATTAGAACAAACAGAAATAGATGCATGGCAAAAATTAATACGTGTGTTGACTCATGAGATTATGAATTCTATTACGCCTATTATTTCTTTATCTGAGACTTTGAATGAAAGGTGTCGGGGGGATTTGAATGATGAAAGGATGCAGGCATATATTCAGCAAGGTATTCAAGTGATTCACCGACGGAGTAAAGGTTTACTTGATTTCGTGGAAAATTACAGAAAGCTGACACGTATCTCACAACCGATAAAAGAAGATGTAATGGTTTGTGCTTTTTTCGATGACTTACGACGGTTATTCCCCGATGAGAAGTTCCACTTTTCATGTATTAACAGCAGTCTGCATTGGAAGTGCGACCGTGCACAGATGGAACAAGTTTTCATTAATTTGTTGAAGAATGCAGACGAGGCTTGTAAAAATACGCTTCATCCGTCTATCAGTGTACATGCCTTTGTCAAAGGAGATAGGCTGGTATTTACGGTATCCGATAATGGGGAAGGTATTCTTCCTGAGGTAATAGAGCGTATTTTTATCCCGTTTTTCACGACTAAATCCAATGGCTCAGGCATCGGACTCAGTATCTGTAAGCAG
>DXCG01000164.1 GCA_019116145.1 Candidatus Phocaeicola gallistercoris | reverse complement strand
GAACAAAGAGAGGAAATGGCATATACCACTCCTCTCTCTCTTGCTTTATTCTTACTTTTTACAACCTACTGCTATCCCTGTATCTTCTTTTTTCCTTATAATACTTGTAGACAACCATCACCAACCGAATGAGAAAGCAGACTTCTATCCCATAGCAAATATATGAAAGAACTGTAAAAAAACTTTCAGGTAACAAACCCTTATAAGTCACGTCTACGTAAAAGAACACAAACCACAACGCCCCTATAGTTATCAATAAACGGTCATCATAAATTGCATCCAGCAAATTATGTTTTTGTTCTAAACTTTTTTTCATAAATTTTCCTCCTTATCTTTTTTGTTTTTAGGTTTGATACAAAGGTAGGGACTGACTCGCCTACATGCAAGAAAAAGCGGGCGACACGAGGTAGACAAAACAATATATTCCAAAAACCGCAAGCTACTGAATACAAGCGATTTACATTCCAATCTTTAATAAAAATGGTAGACATCCGTTATTTTTTCAACCTGAGAAGATACATTTCTCCGGGAAAAACACAAATAAATGTCACGGCGTTTCACTGATATTTTCTTATTCTTTTCGTATTTTTGCATGACAATTTCAACTAAACATGAAGCAAAGATTTCTGTACACCATAACCATTTTTCTGGTTTTAACAGCATTGTTTCTGTTCCGGAACAAACAAAAAAACATTCTCCCGGAATACCAGACTCTGCTATATGTGGAACAGATTATGGCGGAACAGCCTGACAGCGCTTTATATATACTGGAACACTTACCGAATCCAACAAAGTTAACCGGAGAAGCACAAGCCCTTTATGCCCTACTTCTTACCCAAGCCCGTTATAAGAATTATATCCCCGTAACCAACGACTCGCTGATACGTATTGCAGAAAATTACTACCTACAACATCCTGACTCGCTACACAAGGCATGGACTTTTTTTTATGCGGCACAAATTTACCGTGACGCTGGCTTACCACGGAAAGCATTGGCTTATTTTCAAAAGGCAGAACAAGTAAGTAAACACCTTGAAAATAATTATTTTAAGACTTTACTATTTGGTGTTTGGGGAGATTTTCTTTTACCTGAATCGACAAACAATCAATGCATATTAAAATACAAACAATCCCTCCATTATGCAGAACTCACATTAGATACAACAAGACAAATCAGTATTCTGCTCAATCTAAGTTGGGGCTATGTATTAGAGAAAAACTACATTGAAGCAGAAAGAGTCCAGCAACAAGCCTTACAGTTAGCCCAATTATCAGGGAATAAACAAAAAGAAGCCAACAGCCTGCAGGCTCTCAGCGTTACTTACCAAAACAAAAAACAACTGCTGGCTGCCCTCGATGCCATCAACCAAAGCCTGCAACTGAACCAAAATCCCGGAAACCTATACCCGCTATGGTTCATTAAAGGGGACATTTTTATTGATCTTCACCGCTACGACTCTGCCCGATACTACCTTGCAAAAGATATAAGATACAGCACACTGGGCGAAAAAGCTGCCCACCACGACATTTGGGCAAAATATCATGAGAAAACCGGGAACTACAAAGAAGCCGCTTATCACCTGCGGAAATATGCAGAACTGACCGACTCCCTACATACAGAAGATATGAAAAACAACCTGATGGAATTACAAAAACAATACGACAGTGCGACCATAAAAAACGAAAACAACCAACTTCAAGCACAACAGCAAAAGTTGTATATTTACATAGTAAGTATTATTTTCATCTCTTTGGCAGGGGGCTTTATTGCTTTATTCTTCTACTTCCGCAAGCAACGGGCTGTAAACGAACTGCTTCAATCGAAAGACAACTTTACCGCACAGCTAAGAAAACAACTGCAAGACAAGACTCTTGCCTTACAAGACATGCAGGAATCGATACAAATGCACGAAAACATCTTGCAGCAACATTCCGGGAACGAGCAACAAATGCGCGAACAGATTTTACACACCAGCCGGGTCATAAAAAAAATAAAACAACTGGACGATATGAACCAGAAAGAAAAAACGCATTCGTTCGCTCCTTTATCCGATGAAGAACTGAGAAATTTAAGTGAAACCATGAATATTTGTTTCAACTACTTTACAGACCGGCTGAAAGAAAAATACCCGGAACTGACGGAAGCAGATATTAACTTATGCAATTTGATACGCCTCGGCATTCCGCAAACAAATATTCTCTACTTGATGAATACCAACAAAACAGCATTGAAGAAACGAAAAACCCGGATGAAACGGGAGAAAATGCATTTGGATGAAAGTATCTCTTTCGATGATTTCTTATTGGCTTTTTAAATATCAAGCTACATCACTCCCGGAAAAGCCGACTCTTACCACCACCACTTTCTACGAGGAATTCCGTAACCTTTCCCTTTCAAACGGTCCTTTATAAAAGGAGAAAGAAAACGTTGCTGCATAAACTGAAAGACACAAACCAATACCGTTATGACTACAGCGTATAACACAGATTTTCCAAAAGCAAATTCTTTTACCCACACACAATACAAACACAACAATACCGCCAAGCAAAAGCCGTAAGCCAGAAAGCCTTTCATTTTCCATTCGAAATAACAAGGCAATACCACAATCCCCGTTGCACACGAACTTTCCAACAACGCACGCAACATTTCCATCTCATCGCCAATATATAATATGCAACCTGCACTTAGTACACACAATACAAAACACAGATAGTTGACAAGTATATTCATAAGCTGACCTTTTTGTTCTCACAAAGAATACGGCAAAAATACAATTTCTTTTACCGATAAACAAATAAATTTCACTGGAACAGGTAGACATCAACACATCGGCGAATAGTGGTAAATCATTACATTTCAAACAGATACGAACTACGCTTGGAAGAAATAGGTGGACACGGCTCTTAACACATGTCTCCACAAAAAGGAATAACCATAATCAGAACAATTCCTGCAAAACGGGAAGCGACTTCAACTCATTAAAGTCGGGCAAATGCAACCGATAGTATGTACATATCACATCAAGGCAACGGTTGCGGTCTGCCCTTGTCATACGAAACAAATACATGGTATCGTAATTCATACGTGCCAAAGTGCGTATGCGCGAAGCCTCCTCGGGCAATACATAAAAGCCATGCGACGGCGGTCCAGAGACGAAACAAGCGTCAAGCAAATCGAAATAACAACATGGGGAATAATCTTCCAAATTGGGATAAAGCCCTAAAAAACGCGACAAACGCATAAGAAAAACCAAATGAAAATTGGCAAAGTCTTTTTCACAAACATCAAGCCATTCTATGGAAGATGCCAAGTAATGATACAACAATTCATTCGGCATTTCTTCACGGACTACACGATACAGGAACTCGGCAACAAACAAAGCAATTGCCGACTTATACGGATGATATGGAAGGGAACGGAAAACATACGAAGCCCGTGTCTCTTTGATAGGATGTAAAGAAGAACGCGGACGGATATCGGCTTCAATGCCGAGAATGGAAAGAGGTTGGAACAACACTTGCCTGACAGCCGACTGACGGGAACGGCGAACAGGGAGTAAAAAAGACATACGCCCTCCTTGTCTTGTATAAACATGTACAATGTCCGATTTGTCACTGTACTTTACAGTGTACAGCACTATCCCTTCGTATTTCTGCAACATAAATAACAGACTTTATCCATCGGCAAAGATAACATATTCGATAAGTACAAAACAGAAAAGTAGAAAAAAATCATTGAAAGTTTTGCAGGAATGAAAAAACTTCCTACCTTTGCATCCGCAATCGAGAAACATCTTTTCGAAAAGCACTCAGGATGTTTTCCTGAAAAGGCCGGCCCGTTCGTCTATCGGTTAGGACGCAAGATTTTCATTCTTGAAAGGGGGGTTCGATTCCCCCACGGGCTACACAATAAAACAGAATCACGAACAATATAAAAGATTAGTCGAGATGGCAAATCACAAATCATCTATTAAAAGAATCAGACAAACTGAAAAAAGAAGACTTCACAACAGATATTATGCAAAAACAATGCGTAATGCGGTAAGAAAACTTCGTGCAACTACAGACAAAAATGAAGCTGTAGCTATGTATCCCAACGTACAAAAAATATTAGATAAGTTGGCAAAAAGAAACATTATCCATAAAAACAAAGCAGCCAACTTAAAATCAAAATTAGTTGCACACATCAACAAATTGGCCTAATAAATAATTGCCAAAGAAATAACGAGACCGAATCTGAGAAAAAGATTTGGTCTTTTTGTGTTTATACACATCTCGTCCCTGCACTCTATCAAAAACATTTCTATTTTCATCGGCAAACACCCCTGACCGAAGCTCTTGTAATGACTATTTTTTATGTTTTTTTGCTCTGACAACACCTCGCATTTGCTAAAAAATTTGTAATTTTGGACGTTAAAAACTTTAAGAGGAAAATATGAGCGAAGAAGCAATATCAAACGGCGGAAATACGTATTCGGCCAGTAGCATTCAGGTTTTAGAAGGTCTGGAGGCTGTTCGTAAACGTCCTGCCATGTACATAGGCGACATCAGCGAGAAAGGATTACACCATCTTGTTTACGAAGTGGTAGACAACGCAATCGATGAAGCATTGGCAGGCTATTGCACACACATAGAAGTTACTATCAATGAAGACAATTCCATCACAGTCCAAGACAACGGACGTGGTATTCCGGTCGACTTCCACCAAAAAGAAAAGAAATCGGCTCTTGAGGTTGTCATGACCGTTTTACATGCCGGAGGAAAGTTCGACAAAGGCTCTTATAAAGTATCCGGCGGATTACATGGAGTAGGCGTATCGTGTGTAAATGCATTGTCTACACACATGATTACGAATGTCTTCCGAAATGGAAAAGTTTATCAGCAGGAATATGAATGCGGGAAACCGATTTACCCTGTAAAAGAAGTGGGAACCACCAACCTGACCGGCACACGACAAACATTTTGGCCGGACAAATCGATTTTTACAACGACCGAATATAAATATAACATCCTTCAGGCCCGCATGCGGGAATTGGCATATTTAAACAAAGGTATTACAATCACCTTGACCGATAAACGAGAAAAAGAAGAAGACGGGTCGTTCAAGCAGGAGATATTTCACTCGGATGAAGGGGTAAAAGAATTTGTTCGTTTCCTGAATTCGAGCAACACGCCTTTAATAGACGATGTCATTTATCTGAATACAGAAAAGCAAGGAGTCCCCATCGAATGTGCCATCATGTACAATACGGGCTTCCGAGAGAACCTACACTCGTATGTAAATAATATCAATACGATAGAAGGGGGTACACACGAAGCAGGTTTCCGCATGGCATTGACCCGCGTCTTGAAAAAAT
Organism: Candidatus Phocaeicola gallistercoris; assembly: GCA_019116145.1. Lineage (GTDB taxonomy): Bacteria > Bacteroidota > Bacteroidia > Bacteroidales > Bacteroidaceae > Phocaeicola > Phocaeicola gallistercoris. Next base: position 14,394 of record DXCG01000164.1, on the reverse strand, counting down.
ATGCCGAAGAGAGTAAAGCTCTGGAAAAAGCTAAAGTGGAAATATCCGGCGAAGACTTCCGGGAAGGATTAATTGCTGTTATCTCTGTTAAAGTAGCCGAGCCACAATTTGAAGGGCAAACAAAAACGAAATTAGGAAATAACGAAGTAAGCGGAGCTGTTAATCAGGCTGTAGGCGAAGCACTGACAAATTATTTGGAAGAACATCCGAAAGAAGCAAAAACAATTGTCGACAAAGTCATTTTAGCTGCGACTGCACGCATTGCCGCACGCAAAGCCCGTGAATCGGTACAACGCAAAAGTCCTATGGGAGGCGGAGGTCTTCCGGGCAAGTTGGCAGATTGCTCAAGTCGGAATCCGGAAGAATGTGAACTGTTTTTAGTCGAAGGTGATTCGGCAGGCGGATCGGCTAAGCAAGGAAGAAGCCGTCAGTTTCAGGCAATCTTACCTTTAAGAGGTAAAATCTTGAATGTGGAAAAAGCAATGTGGCATAAAGCATTCGAAAGCGATGAAGTAAACAATATCATCCAAGCATTAGGGGTCCGCTTCGGTGTAGACGAAACTGAAGACAGTAAAAAGGCGAACATCGACAAATTACGCTATCACAAAGTGATTATCATGACCGATGCCGATGTGGATGGTTCGCACATTGACACACTGATTATGACACTATTTTACCGATACATGCCCGAGATTATACAAGGAGGATATTTATATATTGCCACCCCACCCTTATACAAATGCACAAAAGGCAAAATAAGCCAGTATTGCTATAACGATGAAGAACGACAAGCTTTCATGCAAAAATATGGCGACGGGACAGAAAATGGCATTCATACGCAACGGTATAAAGGTTTGGGAGAAATGAATCCGGAGCATTTGTGGGAAACGACAATGAACCCGGAAACACGTATTCTAAAACAAGTCAGCATTGAAAATGCAGCAGAAGCCGATTATATTTTTTCCATGCTGATGGGCGATGATGTTGCACCACGACGTGAATTTATTGAAAAACATGCGACTTATGCAAATATTGATGCATAAAGCTACAACTTTATAATCATAATTATTTTTTAACTTTCTCACATCTTACAACAAAAAAGAGGCTGATTTGTGAAGTATATTACTAATTTGCAAATCGGTCTCTTTTATTTTCTTTCTGAATGAATAATATGAATGAAATTCATTACATTTGAGGCAGTATTAATTAATGCTTCAAATACATTATGAACTTAACTTTTCGAATCCAATACCGTACCGTTTGGGGAGAAAGTTTGCAAGTTATTTTCAACGAAAACGAAAATCAGACATGTCAACTATCGACTCGTAACGGCATAGACTGGCAAGGAGAATGTACCTATACTCCTAAAGATCAACACATGCCCATCTGCTACCGATATGGTGTTTTTCGAGACAATATATGCATCCGTAAAGAGTTGGGAGCTATTCCCCACTTATTCTACGCAGGAAATGCACAGCAAAACCACTACATCATCAATGACTGTTGGCGTGATTTGCCTTTCGATAATTATCGGTACACTTCAGCATTCAACATAATACATGAACTTACATCACCTATTCAGCCAGCCGACAGTGCCGGATGTTGCATTACGTTTCGAGCTCTTTGCCCGGGACTGAAAGCGCAGAATCAAGCATTAGGGCTCATAGGAAGCTGTAACGCTTTAGGTAATTGGGAATATTGCCGACCGCTGCGTATGCAAGAAGTAATTCCCAATGTATGGTATCTGGCATTGGACGCATCAAAGCTACAATATCCTTTTGAATACAAATTCGTAATTATCAATGCACAAACCGGAGCTGTAGACGAATGGGAAAATGGCAATAACCATACATTCCAAAACCAATCGCTTCAACGAGGTGAAACGTTTTTACCCATGGAAGAAGAGATTTGTTTCAACCGAATACCTAAACGCTTGGCAGGAAGTTCTATTCCTGTTTTTTCATTACGTTCGGAAGGTAGTTGCGGTATTGGAGATTTTGGCGATTTAAGAACTTATATCCAATGGGCTTTAACAACCAATCAACGTATTGTTCAGATTTTACCTATCAACGATACAACGACTACTCGCTCGTGGAAAGACTCATATCCCTATAGTTGTATTTCCATTTATGCCTTACACCCTATTTATATCGATTTAAGACAGCTACCTTCTTTACGCGACTCTTCAAAAGCAAGTTTATATGAAAAAGAGCGTATACGTTTGAACAATTTACAACAAGTCGATTACGAAGAAGTTATCCGACTAAAAGAAGCCTATCTGCACGACATATTCTTACAAGAAGGAGATAATATCATATCCTCATCCGAATATCAACAGTTCTTCAATAAAAACAAAGAATGGCTAATCCCTTATGCAGCTTTTTGCTATTTCCGCGATTATTACCATACAGCCGATTTCACACAATGGAAAAAGAATCATGAGTATAATGCAAAGCATATTCAAAGGCTTTGCAACCCTACCAATAAAAATTACCCGGAATTGGCCTTCCACTTTTTTGTTCAATATGAATTACATCTTCAATTATTGAAAGCATCCAATTACGGAAAGAACAACGGTATTGTTTTAAAAGGAGATATTCCTATCGGTATAAGCAGACACAGCGTTGAGGCATGGATGGAGCCACAATATTTTAATATGAACGGACAGGCTGGAGCACCACCTGATGCATTTTCTACAGAAGGACAAAATTGGGGCATGCCTACCTACAACTGGGATATTATGGCACAAGATAATTATCGGTGGTGGAGACGAAGATTCCAGAAAATGTCCGAGTACTTCACGGCTTATCGCATAGATCATATTTTAGGATTCTTTCGTATATGGGAAATCCCCATTGAAGCGATACATGGTACATTAGGCCAATTTGTCCCTTCACTCCCAATGTCTAAAGAAGAAATTCAAAGCTTCGGGCTGAAGTTCCAAGAAGAACGAATGACAGAACCATTTATCGACAATCAATTATTAACCGAATTGTTTGGTGAGAAACGTGATGAAATTATCCAAATCTATCTTCAACTTTCTGAGAAAGACCACTATAAATTAAAGCCAGAATTTAAAACACAACGCCAAATTGAAACATACTTTGCCGATAAAAAGCAAAAAGAAAACTATACCATAAAAGAAAAACTGCAAAGGCTCATTGGTAATGTTTTATTCCTAAAAGACAGAAAAGAGAAGAATAAATATCATCCGCGTATTGACGCGCAACGAACAACTATATTCAAACAACTTAGCTGGAATGAACAGGAAGCATTCAACCGTTTATATAACCATTATTATTACCAACGCCATAACGAGTTTTGGTATAGAGAAGCGATAAAAAAACTTCCGGTTCTTATACAGGCTACCCCCATGTTGACTTGTGGAGAAGATTTAGGTATGGTCCCGGCATGCGTTCCTTGGCTGATGAAAGAATTACAAATTCTTTCACTCGAAGTACAACGGATGCCCAAACAATTAGGAATGGAATTTGGGGAAACAGAAAATTATCCTTTTCTGTCAGTATGCACCATCGGCACACACGACATGTCCACACTACGTGGATGGTGGGAAGAGAACAGAGATTTAACAATCCGCTTCTATCAGAAAGAGTTAGGATGGCAAGGGGAAGCACCACTTCATGCTACAGGAAAGATATGTGAATCCATTATACAAAAGCATTTGCAAAGTCCGTCTTTATTATGCATACTTACATGGCAAGACTGGACTTCAATAGATGAAAAATTACGCAATCCGAACATTGATTGTGAACGTATAAACATTCCATCCAATCCACATCATTATTGGCATTGGAGAATGCATCTTTCACTTGAAAATTTAATGTCCCAACACGAATTCAACCATAAAATTGCATATCTGATAAAAAAGAACGGTCGGATATAATACATTGGAAAAAGGAACCGGATCAAGCCCAAAAAGAGACACTCGCCATTGGCTTAATCCGGTTTTCTCATCCTCTCACATATCATTCACGAACTAATTCGTCGTTTACTATGATATCTCCTAAATTTTCTTCCGTATTCCAATCGGTTATTTCACTCCCTTCAATAACCAACTTACCTTTTTGAATCACTATTTTGTATTTGTAACAATTGCCACCTACAAATATACGATTCCCCAAAGCTGTAGTGGAAGCCCTCAACGACTCTCCATTGCGACTATAGGTAATGCTGAAATCCAAGTCAACCTCTACTTGAGTAGGGTTTATCAATACTGCTATCTGTACCCCTTCTTCCGGAATTACTTCCGACAAATTCAAATCTAAAGCATTTACAGAGGACGCATCATCCGGTTTTTGCATTCCCGGAACATCGAAATTATATATATGTTTCGTAAAGAAATCCGTACCTTCAAAATGAGCTGTATTCAATGTCGTTTCCGCATCTCCTTCTTCTTTCACAAGCGTAACCATCAATAAACAATACATATGTTTAAATGCAGCATCACCGGAAAAAACAACTTTCCCGGAATTATCAGAATACGTACATTGTTTATGAGCCGTCAAGAAATCATACCTCCCAAGGTCGGTCACTTTTCCCGTCTGCAAACTTAAATCAGGCATCGGCACAGATGTCTGTTCTGCAGCTTCACTTTCATAAGGATAATAAGCAAAGAAATCGAAAGCATCTGTCTGATTCGGCCAGAACAAACTTCTTTCCGGCTGCCAAACTCCTCCTGTCAGAGTCCATGCAATCGGTTGAGGCACATCGGACATAAACAACCCTATCTGGTCTCCATCTGTAAAAGAGGTTTTCCCATCGGCATGTACAAGTGTACGCGACATACCATGATTGGCAACTGTTGCTTCTATCTGCAAAGGCGAAGAAGCTGAATTATTTACTACACAATCGTGTTGCTGACAAGCTGGCAATACAACCAGCATTCCCAATAAACAAATTTGAAAAGATTTTCTCATAACATTACACTTATTTTTATTAAAGAAATTACATTCTCATTAAATTTTCTATTAAACAATAACGCATAATTCACATTTCATTTACACCTTTTCGCAATTTATCTTCATCTTTTTGTTCTCTTTTCCATTTTTACCTAACTTTGTTTAAAACTAAATTTTAATCTAAATAAAGTATTTCGTATGAAAAAATTTCTATTTTTATTCGCCTTCATTAGTGCCGTAAATTTTGGATTTGCACAACAAGCCAAATATGTTTTTTATTTTATTGGAGACGGAATGGGGGTTAACCAAGTACAAGGTACCGAACTTTATCGTGGAGAATTGGAAGGGAAAGTGGGAATTGTGCCTATCAATTTTGCACAATTCCCTTATGGAACAACTGCTACGACTTTCTCTGCCACAAACAGAGTTACAGACTCTGCAGCTGGAGGTACTGCTTTAGCGACAGGTTATAAAACATCCAATGGCACAATTGGTATGAAGAAAGATCATGAAACCGACCTAAACAGTATTGCCAAATCTGCAAAGGAACAAGGTGCACGCGTAGGTATTGCAACAAGCGTAAGTGTAGACCATGCTACTCCTTCATCTTTTTATGCTAATACAGCAAGCAGAAACAATTACTATGAAATAGGTACAGACCTTTATAAAGCCGGATTCGACTTTTATGCAGGCTCCGATTTCCTTGATCCTACAAACAAAAACGACAAAAACCAAACATCCGTCAACTTATACGATATGGCAGATCAATACGGATACACCATTGCAAGAGGATACAAAGACTATCAGAAAAAAAGTAAAGATGCTGAAAAAATAATTCTTTTCCAAGAAGAAAAAGCTTCGGAAAAAGACAACTCTTCTATCCCGTATGCCATAGATAGAAAAAAAGGAGACTTGACCCTTTCGGATATTACACGTGCTGCTATCAATTTCTTGTCGAAAGATTTATCGAAAGGATTTTTCTTAATGGTCGAAGGAGGGAAAATAGATTGGGCTTGCCACAGCAACGATGCGGCAACTGTTTTTCATGAAGTGGAGGATTTGGACAATGCCGTAAAAGTAGCTTACGAATTTTATGCCCAACATCCAGATGAAACACTCATCGTTATTACTGCAGACCACGAAACCGGAGGATTAGTCTTAGGTACAGGAGAATACGATTTAAACTTACAAGTTTTAAAGCACCAAAAGGTCAGCGAGAATGAGTTTACACGCATTTTAAATGGTTTACGTAAAAAATACAACAACAACGTTTCGTGGGAAAAAGTACAAAATGCACTTAAAGAGAATTTCGGATTCTGGGAAGATGTCAAATTAAGCAAGAAACAGGAAGAACGTTTACACAATGTCTATACAAAATCGTTTACCGGAGATGAAGTCAAAATGGAAAAAAGCGAATACGCTCAAGACGAACCATTGGCAGCTGAAGCAAAACGAATTATCGATGAAATTGCCAAAGTAGGATGGACAAGTGGCGGACATTCTGCCGGATATGTTCCTGTTTTTGCTATTGGAACAGGCGCAGAGCAATTCCATAACCGGATAGACAATACGGAAATTCCTAAGAAAATAGCAAAAGCTGCCGGTTATGTACTCTGATTATTCGAATAAGAAATAAGGGGCTAACCGCTCAAGGTCTTTCTCTGTAAACTCCTCGAACATGGATAACTGAGAAAGACTTTTTATTTTTCCTCGCTTACGCCGATATTCTACTATCACCTTTGCCTTATAAAAATTCATATAAGGATGATTCCTCAGCTTCTCTAAACTGCTTTCGTTTACAGACAGTTTCCGCAAAACTTCCCCATCAACACGGAACCATTTATTCATACTGGTATCAACATAAGCTATTTCCTGTAACTGAGATACAGAATAAAAACCGCCCAAACGCTCCCGATATGCCACAATCATTCGCGCAATACCGCTTCCTATTCCGGGCACACACTTTAAAGATGCCGTATCTGCCTTGTTCAAATCGATAACAGTCCCCACAGGATATTTCATAACCTGAGGCATCGTATCCTCCTTAATCCGAACAGCAGACGTATCGTACATCGAAGGTTTATAGACATCTGCAATAACAATATAGGGCTTTAATTCTGCAAACTGTTCACTAGTAAGCCCATATATTTTAGAAAAAGAATCGGCATTACGAAAAACTCCTCCTTTTGCCCGATAGCGAAGAATATTCCTGACCACATAAGAAGGCAAGCCCAATTGACGTAACGACAACGAATCGGCAGTATTCGGATCGAATGTTTTCAACACAACCGGAAGCGGCAACGATTTTTCATAACGTTTCATTCGTATAGAGTCACGCTCTTCCAACGTCAACAAGAACGAATCAATTTGTGCACTATCTGATAAAGGCACAGGTGATACCGGCAATTTCCATCTTCTCAGCACAAGAAGTACCAATAAAACACAAGCTATCAAAAGCAATAACAGCAAAACCCTTCGTTCCGATTTCGTATAATAGAAAAATTCTTTCCACATGTTATTTCAACAGCCCCAGTTCGTTGATAAAAATCAATGCAATACCTATTGGAGCAATAAATTTCAATATAAAAACAAAAACTGGATAAAAAGAGACTTTCAACGAACCATAATTGGTTATCTCATCACGCAATATTTGTTTTTTCAATACCCAACCTACAAAAATTGCAGTCAGCATGCCACCTACCGGAAGCATAATCTTTGCGGTAAGATAATCGAGTGCATCGAAAATATTCATTCCGGCTATTGTATATGAGCTCCATATTCCTAAAGCCAATGAAGAAACAATGCCAATCAACAAGCTCCCACAAGAAACAATATATGCAGCTTTTTTACGTGTGAAATGAAACTTTTCATGTAAAAAAACAGTAGAAACTTCATGCAATGATATGGTCGATGTCAATGCCGCCAATGCTAACAACACATAAAACAATGTAGAACAAACAAACGACAAAAAAGGAATACCGCTGAATGCTTGTTGGAAAACATTAGGCAATGTTATAAAAATTAATGACGGTCCTGCATCGGGTTGGATTCCAACGGAAAAGGCTGCCGGAAAAATAATCAACCCGGAAAGTACTGCTACACATGTATCTATAATACCAACGCTCATTGCCGTGCGCCCTAAACGGGTATCTTTTCCAAAATAAGATGCATAAGTAGACAAACACCCCATCCCTAAACTCAATGAGAAAAAAGCTTGCCCCATGGCACTTAAGAAGACATCGGGAGTTACTTTACTGAAATCGGGCTTCAAAAGAAACTCTATCCCTCTTTCCGCACCCGGCAATAAAACCGAACAAACAGCCAGCAAAACGACCAAAATAAACAATAAAGGCATCAATAATTTGGCAAACCGCTCTATACCTTTCTCTACACCTTTAACTACAACCAAATGAGTGAGCAATATAAAAACAAATAAATAGCACAAAGGCCTGAAGGGATTTTGAGAAAAATCTGTAAACATATTTACAAAATCTGCAGAGGTTTTATTGGAAAAGCCACCAGTCATTGCTTGGACAATATACTCTAAAGTCCACCCCGAAACAACCGAATAATATCCCAATATAAGAAAACTTGTCAAAACGCCTAAGTAACCTACCCATCTCCAAGGGGTATGTGGAGCCAAAACATGGAATGCTTCTCCCGTACTTGCCTTAGAACGACGCCCTATCGTAAACTCAGCCATCATAATAGGTAAACCAAAAATAAACACACAGCCCAAATAAACTAAAATAAAGGCTGCCCCTCCATGATTGCCTGCTTCATAAGGGAAACGCCATATATTGCCTAAACCTACCGCCGACCCTGCTACGGCCAAAACAGCTCCTAACTTACTTGCAAAATTTACCCGATCGTGATGTGACATAATAATGACTTTAAAAATATCAATTTAACTATTTAACGTAGGCAAAAGTATAAAAAATTCTGTATTTTAGCCGAAAAATAAAACATTTAAAATATGAAACTTACTTTTATACACTATCCCATATCTATTATTGTAATTATAATTATTGGCTATTTATCATTCTTCACGCCTCCGCAACCTGAAAGTTTAACACAAATACCCCATATTGACAAACTGGTACATCTATGTATGTATGGAGGTTTGACTATCTCACTTTGGTTTGAATATCTGCGGCAAAAGAAAACAATTCATTGGGCCTCTTTATTCATCGAATGTATTGCAGCCCCGATACTTCTTAGCGGATGTATTGAAATATTGCAAGCCACATGTACAAAAAACCGCAGCGGTGATTGGCTCGATTTTGCGGCAAATTGTTTAGGTGTCGGTCTTGCAAGCATCGGATATTATTATATTATTTACCCACTTCACAAACAAAAACGAAAAAACAAATAAGAAAAAAAACTCTTATTACTTCACAGCAACAAGAGTTCACGAAAAACGTTTATTATATTATTAAAAGAGAGAGTTCTTATCGAAAATCTTTTAAATCCCTTTGCAGGCGCTTTCTTGTAAAATAAATACGGCTCTTTACCGTTCCTAATGGCAAATGAAGTTTCTCTGCAATTTCACGGTATTTAAACCCTGATACATACATAAGAAACGGTATCCGATATTCATCGGGCAGCAACCGTACGATGCGGTGCATCTCTTTTAAGTCGTAATTACCCTCAGATGTATCAACAGCAATATCATAGCCTTGATTAAAAAAACAGCAATTATCACTTTGGTCTATATAAGCCCGATCGCGTAAAACTTTCCGATAACTATTAATAAAAGTATTGCGCATTATTGTATATATCCATCCTTTGAAATTCGTACCATCCTCATACTTCTCTTCATTTCCCAAAGCTTTTAGAGAAGTTTCCTGAAGAAGATCATAGGCTTCTTCAGAATCGGCAGTGAGCTTATAAGCAAACGACAACAATTCAGGTTGAACATTCACTAAATTCTGAACAAAACTTGCAGTATTCATCATATCACTTTCTTTTTAGAGTGAACTTATTGGTTATTTATCACACTGCAATGTTAGTACAAATTGCAACAGCCTATGGTATGAAAACTATTTATAAAAGGGGTAAAATCTATCACAAAATAGATTTCACCCCTTTCTCTCCTTCTTTTTGATTGTTTTTACCCCATTGATTATAAGGATATTTACGTAAAGATGCATTATAATACTTCACATCCCCTGTTACTTCCTCTCCCAAGAAAGGAGCACGTTCGAACGCTTCGTCTTCCGAATTCAGTTCTATTTCTGCAATAACCAATCCTTGATTTGCCCCATGAAATTCATCTATTTCATAGACATGCGCACCAATTTTTACCCGATAACGATCCTTATCAATGAAGTTCGGTTCACACAATTGCATCAGATCCATTGCATCCGACAAAGGGATTTCACGCTCCCACTCATAACGACTAAGTCCAGAATGGTTTGAAGCTCCTTTTATAGTCAAGAAACCTTTCCCGTCACTTATGCGTACCCTCACAGTTGTTGTTTCTGTATTACAAATATATCCTTGCTTCATTTGGCTGGAAGCATAAGCCATTTCACGGTAAGAAGTATCCTTTACCAAAAATTTACGTTCTATTTCCTGCGGCATTGTTATAAAGATACAATAGCAAGAGCAATAAGACATAATGCCAATACAACCAATGCAAGGCAAATATTCTTAATCAAACGATTTGCTTTTTCTTCTGCACGTTTCTCACCTCTCTGCTTCTGATTTGTCTTTCCCATAGTGATTCAATTTTAGTTAAACGATAAATATTATATTTTATTATACTTTTCCGCTAAAGCGAATTATCTTTTTAGCCTTCGCTCCCCGAATATTCCATCAGATATGCTTTTATAAAACCATCTATTTTACCATCCATTACCCCATTTACATCGGAAGTCTGATAATTGGTTCTATGATCTTTTACACGCCGATCATCGAAAACATAACTTCTTATTTGTGACCCCCACTCTATTTTCTTTTTTCCTGCCTCAACCTTTGCTTGTTCTTCCATACGATGCTGCAATTCTTTATCGTACAATATAGAACGTAACTGTCGCAAAGCATTCTCTTTATTTTTCGGTTGGTCTCGCGTTTCGGTATTTTCAATTAAAATTTCTTCCTCCTCGCCGATATAAGGGTCTTTATACTGATAACGTAAACGAACCCCCGACTCCACTTTATTAACATTTTGTCCACCGGCTCCACCACTCCGGAATGTATCCCACGACATTCTTGCCGGTTCAATTTTCACTTCGATAGAATCGTCTACAAGAGGAGTTACAAAAACAGAAGCAAAAGAAGTCATTCGTTTTCCTTGTGCATTGTACGGGGAAACCCGGACTAACCGATGCACACCATTTTCTCCTTTCAGATAACCGTATGCATAAGCTCCTTCTATGTTCATCGTAACAGTCTTTATTCCAGCTTCATCACCTTCCTGCAAATTGGCAACCGACAATTTATATCCATTGTTTTCTGCCCACCGCATATACATGCGCATTAACATCGATGCCCAATCTTGACTTTCTGTTCCTCCCGCTCCTGAATTGATCTTCAACACACAATCCATCTGATCGGCTTCAGAGCGAAGCATATTTTTCAGTTCCAATGCTTCAACAGCTTTCAGTGCCTTGTCGTATGCATCGTTTACATCTTCTTCTGTTACCAAACTATCTTTATAAAAATCGAAAGAAAGCTCTAATTCATCGGCTAAGGTCTTCACATTTTGAAAACCATCAATCCACCCCTGCAACGTTTTCACTTTCTTCATCTGGGCTTCTGCTTTTTTTGCATCATCCCAAAAGCCCGGAGCTTGTGTACGAAGTTGCTCTTCTTCCACTTGTATCCTTTTGTTTTCAATATCTAAATAGCGATACAACGCACTTGTACGCTCTTTTATTTCTTTCAGTTGTTCTGTAGTAATCATCCTTTTTTAAACTTATTCATGACATAGGTGTCACAAAGATAATAATAATAAGTGAAAATGCCAACAAACAAAAGACACAAGACAATGTATTTACCCGATATGGCATGCCATAAAAACATCGAAAGGAAATAATAAATCTTCTTGACATTTTCTTATTATCCCATCGTGTATCCAACGATTTGTCTGTACAATTTAGCTTAAAGATGTTTCTCCCTCGACGTATTGCTCCATAAACATGTTTTCACCATCGAACACAGCATACGAAAACTCTGTGATCCAATCGCCAACAATCATCATGCGGGAAGTCCGGCTCAACATCAAATCGAGCATGATATGTCTATGCCCGTAAATAAAATAATTAATCGTTGGATGTGTTTTCAAATAAGACTTTGTAAATAATACCAATGGCTCTTTGTTTTCTCCCATATAAGGAGGTTCCCCTCCATTTTCACGTTTCAAACGACTGTATTTCGCCCATTCTAAGCCAAAATCGATGCTCCACCGCGGATGTAAGGAAGAAAACATACGTTGTAACGTCTTACTATGGAATATCATTCGCAAGAAACGGAAATTCCGGTCAGAATCGCCCAATCCATCGCCATGTGCAAGAAAAAATTCTTTCCCGTAAATTTCACAAGTCAACGGTTTACGATGTAAAATTACGCCACATTCTTTCTCCAAATAGTCGCCACACCAGATATCATGATTTCCTATAAAAAAATGTACTTCCACACCACTATCGGTCAATTCTGACAGTTTTCCCAAGAAGCGTGTAAAACCTTTGGGGACAACCATTTTAAACTCGTACCAAAAATCGAACATATCTCCCAGCAAATAAATAGCAGCAGCCTGATGCTTTATGCTATCTAAGAAATTGACTAACCGGCGTTCTTGCGTACGACTATGTGGAATGCCCCGCGAACCTAAATGGGCATCGGAAAGAAAGTAAACGTTTTTCATTGCCACTACTTAAACAAAGATTCTACATAATTATAAAAAGCCGACGATTCTCCCATAAAGACTTTTTCCAACTTTCCTTCGGGACTTACAATCATTTTCGTAGGGAATCCACTCACTTTATACTGCTGTACAAGGTCTTTCTCCATCACATTCCGCACATGTACCCAAGGAAGTTCATATTTATCAACGGCTTCTTTCCACTGATCTTCCGAATCTTTACAGTCAATACCGACAATCTCTAAACGGTCTTTATACTTTTCATAGAGCTTTTTCATATCGGGAATTCCTTTGATACACCATTCACACCAACTTCCCCAAAAGTCCAAAATAACATATTTCCCCCGCAAAGAAGATAACGTGAATTCATTCCCATGAATATCTTTCAATGTAAAATCCGGTACGATAACACCTTCTTTAAAATCGTCACTTGTGTCATTTTGAACATTTCTCTCGCTCAACAAATTAACCATAGCCCGATATACCGGCTCCATTGCACCATTTTTTGCATCATCTCCCAAAAGTGGAATTATCTCTGCCGCTTTCTTACGACCTAACTGTGAAAGCAAATAAACAGAAACGTCTTCGTTCAAATGCTGGCGAATATAATTTTCCTGCAATTTCCGCATTTTATTGTAAACTATACGACTTTCCACCCGTAATGAATCAATACCCGATACACCTTTGGATTTCATCTGCAACAATGCTTTTGTAAAAGTTATCATTTTTTCCCGATAGGGGTCGCATTGTAATCTGATCTTTTCGTATTCCTCATGGAAATCATTTCCTTCGACATGATAATTATCCATCGTTCCAGTTACACGAACGGTTTGACCGGGAAATGCAATGACATCAATAGCAACAGGAAATAACTCCTTACCCGCTTCTTTCGATTTTTTACGAAAATATACCTGAACAGGTTCATCACTATTCGGAAATTCAAAGACAAATTTTTTAGTGTGAAGATCAAGCGTATCCCTTTTCACCTGTAACTGTCTCAAATCTGATACCGGGAAATAACTAACAAACAATGTATCATCCTCTATATCATTCAACACACACTCCACACGCATTTCCGTAGAACTTTGGCAGGCAGTCAAAAGCATGACTATTGCCCAACATAATTTATATCCTATTTTCATTGCTTTATCTGTTGTTTATTATAGAAATCCTAATTCCAATTTTGCTTCTTCACTCATCATATCCTTATCCCATTCCGGTTCGAACACCAAATTTATCTGCGCCGAGCCCACACCTTCTACCGATTCTATCTTTTGCCTGATATCTTCCATTATGAAATCGGCAGCAGGGCAATTCGGTGCAGTCAATGTCATATCAATAATCACATCTCCATTATCCTGCAAATCGATTTTATAAATCAACCCTAAATCGTACACATTCACCGGTATTTCAGGATCATAAACCGTTTTCAACATTTCAACGATTCCCTCTTCTATCTTCAATTTTGTTTCATTATCCATACTGTTTATCTTTTTTCAATCCAGTCTGTCTGCAAATGTAATAAAAACAATGGAAAGTAAGATTGTTATCTATAAGTTTAAGATCACTCCTGCTGAAATTTATTGTCTTAAAATATCGGATGATAAT